>JBFKMJ010000120.1:0-5004 GCA_041629915.1 Gallionella sp. | reverse complement strand
ATCCCGCTGTTGTCCGATGACCTGCAATTCATTCGCCCGTCCATTCTGATTTCCGTGCCGCGCATCTACGAACGCGTTTATGCGGCGATACGCGCCAGGCTGGACGAGGGCCCGCTGCTCGCACGCAAGCTGTTTCACCTTGCAGTCGAAACCGGCTGGGCACGTTTCGAACGGGCGCAGGGGCGCGGCCCGTGGAAAGCATCGTTTCTGCTCTGGCCGTTGCTGCAAAAACTGGTGGCAAGGAAAGTTCTTGATCGTCTGGGCGGCAGGCTGCGTGTCGCGGTCAGCGGGGGGGCGGCGCTCGCGCCGGAAATTTCGCGGGTGTTCATCGGGCTGGGGCTGCCCGTGGTGCAGGGTTATGGTCTGACTGAAACCAGCCCGGTGATCAGCGGCAACCGCCTGGAGAATAACTATCCGGACAGCGTCGGCCAGCCGATACGCGGTGTGCAGGTGCGCCTCGGCGAACAGGACGTGCTGCTGGTAAAGGGGCCTAATGTGATGCCGGGTTACTGGAACAACCCGGAAGCAACGCGTGCCATGATTGATGCCGACGGCTGGCTGAACACTGGCGATGTCGCGCATATCTCCGCAACCGGACACATCCATATTACCGGGCGCGTCAAGGACATCATCGTCATGTCGAACGGCGAAAAAGTCCCGCCGACCGACATGGAACTCGCGCTGCTGCACGACCCGCTTTTCGACCAGGTCATGATATTCGGCGAGGCGCATCCCTATCTGATTACGCTGGCGGTCATCAATGACGAGACGTGGCAGCATATTGCGCAGGAAATCGGTATCCGCCCAGACATGCAGGAAGCATTGACCGACAGCCGCGTCGAAGCCAAGGTGCTGCGGCGCATCGCGCGCAACTTGCGCGGTTTTCCGGGCTATGCCAAGGTGAACCGCGTGCTGCTGCTGCGCGAACCCTGGAGTATCGAAAACGGCCTGCTGACACCGACGCTGAAAATCAGGCGCAGCAAAATTGCCCAGGAATTCGCCGGGCAGATCAGGGCACTTTATGAGAGGCGTTAGCCATGCATGAGAACCAGCCAGAAGCCCCCCCGTTGCCGCAACGCAATTTCTCCCTGCGCAAGGTGGCGGTACTCGGCGCCGGCGTGATGGGCGCGCAGATCGCCGCGCACCTGGCCAATGCCAATGTGCCGGTCATCCTGTTCGACCTGCCGGCAAATGAAGGCGATCCCGACGGCAATGTGAGCAAGGCCATTGACGGCCTGAACAAGCTCGACCCCGCGCCGCTGGCCAGCCCGTCGCGCGCCGGATTCATTGCTGCGGCGAATTACCGGCAGCATCTCGACCAGTTGCGCGATTGCGACCTGGTGATCGAGGCGATTGCCGAGCGCATCGACTGGAAGTCCGATCTGTACCGCAAGGTCGCGCCCTATCTCGGCGAACACAGCATTTTCGCGAGCAACACCTCCGGCCTGTCCATCAACCAGCTCAGCGTAGCCTTCCCCGAGAATCTACGCCATCGTTTCTGCGGCATTCATTTTTTCAACCCGCCGCGCTACATGCATCTGGTCGAACTGATCCCCTGCGCGCAGACCGAAGGGCCGCTGCTCGACCAGCTGGAGGAATTTCTCGTTTCCACGCTCGGCAAGGGCGTGGTGCGCGCCAGGGATACGCCCAACTTCATCGCCAACCGCATCGGGGTGTTCTCGATGCTCGCCACCCGGCAGCACGCGGAGGCACACAACCTCGGCTTTGACACTGTGGATGCACTGACCGGGCGTTATCTCGGCCGCCCCAAAAGCGCCACCTTCCGCACGCTGGACATTGTCGGGCTCGACGTGTTCGCGCACGTGGTCAACACCATGCGCGAAAACCTGACCGATGACCCGTGGCACAGGCATTTCGAACTGCCCGGCTGGTTGGACCGGCTGGTGGACCAGGGCGCGCTTGGGCAGAAAACCAGAAAGGGTATCTACCAGAAGATCGGCAATGAAATCCATGTGCTCGATCTGCACACCGATGCCTACCGCCTCTCCGACAGCAACATCAACGATCGCGTGAGAGATATCCTGCGCGAGCGCGACTGGGCGAAGAAGCTCGCCGCCTTGCATGACAACCCGCATCCGCAGGCGCAGTTCCTGTGGGCGGTGTTTCGCGACGTGTTCCATTACTGCGCGCTGCAACTGGAACATATTGCCGACAACGCGCGCGACCTTGATTTCGCGGTGCGCTGGGGCTTTGGCTGGGACAGCGGCCCGTTCGAAATCTGGCAGGCGGCCGGCTGGCAACAGGTCGCCAGCTGGATTGCTGACGACATTGCAGCAGGCAAAACAATGGCAAATACGCCGCTGCCTGCCTGGGCCGCCGAGCCGAATCGCACCGGCGTGCACACTACGCAGGGTTCCTACTCCCCTCACCTGCCTGCGGAAGGGTCGCTGCGAAGCAGCGGGGCACCCACCGGCGTACTCCTTGCGGGTGAGGCGGGAGAGGGGCAGGGGGTGAGGGCATATCAACCCCGCTCAACCCTCCCCGTCTACCGCCGTCAACTTTTCCCCGACCGCCTTTCCGGCGAAACCGCACACTATGGCGAGGCGATATTCGAAACCGAAGCCGTGCGTCTGTGGCACATGGGCGACGACATCGCCATCCTCAGCTTCAGAACCAAGATGCACACCATCAGCAACGAAGTGCTGGACGGCGTGCTACGCGCGGTGGACGAAGCAGAGCAGCATTTCTCCGCACTCATCCTGTGGCAGACCGAACCGCCCTACTCCGCCGGGGCTAACCTGCTGCAACTGATGCAGGGCGTGCAGCCTGAAGGGGGAAGCGGTCTGTTCGATAAATTGAAACATGCCGCAAACCGCGTCAAATACACCGTGGCGGGCGGTGGCGGAATCGGCGCGGCGCTGAACGCCGCCATTGGCAACGCGCTGCAGGTCGAAGACGTCGTGGCAAAATTCCAGCGAGCCTCGCTGCGTCTGAAATATGCGCAAATACCCACCCTCGCCGTCGTGGATGGCCTTGCACTCGGCGGTGGCTGCGAATTCTCCCTCCACTGCACGCGCATCGTCGCGACGCTGGAGAGCTACATCGGTCTGGTCGAAGCCGGCGTGGGCCTGCTGCCCGCAGGCGGTGGCTGCAAGGAGATGGCGCTGCGCGCAGCGAATGAGGCCAGAGGCGGCGACATCTTCCCGCACCTCAAACGCTACTTCCAGAATATTGCGATGGGCGAAGTCGCCAAGAGCGCCGAACTCGCGCGCGAGATGGGCTACCTCAGACAGTCCGACCGCATCGTGTTGAACCGGTTTGAGTTGTTGCACGTAGCCAGGGCAGAAGCGCGCGCACTGGCCGCTACCGCTTACCGCCCGCCACTGCAAAACAGGCAGATCCCCGTCGCCGGGCGCACCGGCAGCGCGACACTCAAGGCCGCGATGGTCAACCTGCTCGAAGGCGGCTTCATCTCCGAGCACGACTATCAGATAGGCTGCCGCATCGCCGAGACGATGTGCGGCGGCGACGTGGACGCGGGCAGCCTGGTAGACGAGCAATGGCTGCTCGATCTGGAACGCCATCACTTCATGGAACTGATCGCGACCGACAAGACACGGGCGCGCATCGAACACATGCTGAAAAACGGCAAGCCGTTAAGGAATTGACAGCGCCATATCGAAGGCGGGTAACCGCGGCCGCAGAACATGGAGTAATATGAATCATTCAACTGAACCGAGGGACTATCATGCATCTATCCAGCAAGCTGTTAGTACTGTTATCGATTGCGCTCTATGGCTGTCAGCCGGAAACCTCCACACAATCGCCCGGCGTGCCAACCCTCACGGAGCAGGCCGGGCAAGCCGCCACTGACGAAATCGGACCCGAAGGAATGTCTCCCGTATCCGATGCCGATGCCATGCAGCTGGCGAAAAAGAACAATTGTTTCGCATGCCATGCCGTCGGCAAGAAAGTGGTGGGTCCGTCGTTCAAGGATATTGCGGCCAAATATCGCGACGATCCCGGCGCCGAAGCCATGCTGATGGACAAAATCACCAAAGGCGGCAGCGGCGTATGGGGTGTCATGGTCATGCCGCCCAGCCCGAAAATCAGCGCAGCGGATCGCAGGATATTGGCGCAATTTGTGCTTTCTACCAAATAAGTTGTCAACGCCACGGCGCGAAGCTGCGTTACTCCCTTACCGTCCAAGAAGTTGGTTGGCAAAGCGGGCGGAGTTGTTTAGAATCGATAGTGAAGGTAAACCTTCACATTGAATAGGGTGTTTTAATCACAAAACGGAGAGAATATGAAATCTACGATTGTAAACATGACTGTAGCGGCTGGCTTGCTGTTCGCAGGTAGCGCACTGGCTGCCGACATGCCGGCATCTGCCAAGAAACACAACTGCGTTGCCTGTCATGCAATTGACAAAAAGCTAGTAGGTCCAGGCTGGGGTGATGTGGCCAAGAAATACAAGGGCGACGCTGGCGCTGCGGCACATCTGGATGGCGTGATCTCCAAAGGCGGCAAGGGTGTATGGGGTCCGATGCCTATGCCTCCTAGCCCAAAGGTTACTGCTGAGGAAAGAAAGGAACTGGTCGACTTCATTCTTGCTTTGTAAGAACGAGTCTGAGCAATCCGCAAGGAAGCCGGTGCAAGCCGGCTTTTTTGTTGCCTGACGATGCGATTTACCTCCAGGCAAAAGTACTTCTCTCTTGAGTCTGCCTGCAGTTCAAGGTTTAATCGGCATCTGCGGCTTCAGTTCGCATAACGATAAAACAGGGAGAAGTCATGAATTACCCCCGTCCGGTCTGGCTGTTGCTGCTATTGTTACCGCAGCAGGCTCTGGCCGCCGATGTTGCCATCGACGCGTTTTTCGGTTCGATCAACGGCTTCCTTGCACAAGTCATATTTTTCGATGTTTTCCCGGGTGAAGCGGAGATGCCGTTCATCGTTGCCTGGCTGATCGTGGCGGCAGTGTTCCTTACCCTGCGCTTCAGTTTCGTCAACCTGCGCATGATGCGCCATGCGTTCAGGATCATT
>JBFKMJ010000119.1:0-5011 GCA_041629915.1 Gallionella sp. | reverse complement strand
TGCCTCGATGGTTTCGGCAGCACGCATTCTGGTGCGGTACCCGGTTCGCTCCTGCTCCGTCATGAGTGGGTTGGAGGGCAGAAAATTCATATCAGTCATGTTAATATTCACACCGAGATGTAATAACCTGACATGATTCAGCTCATTGTAAGGTTCGGCGCTATCCCTCATCTGTCTAAACAAATTCCGGGAATGTTTTTTATTGGACGCTGCGAATAACAAAACGGGGCCTGCAAGGAAACCGGACCAGACCGGCTTTTTCTGGACGCGCATCCCCAACTTCACCCCTCCCGCCAAAGATGACGGCATGACTGCGTGTGTCGAACATGAGTTCACACCCTCCCGCGCAAATAATCTCAAAACGCTGTTGAACAAATTCCTGGAGACCGCGATCAGCATGGCCCACGCTGGCGCAGGCATGATCCGGGTCACCCTGCCCGACGAACAGACCTTGCAGATCATCAGCTCCATCGGCTTGTCCAGCGAACAGCTGGAGGCCGAAAGCATCGCCGAACTGGTCTGTGAAGAATGCGGCAAGGATGCATTCAGACATGGCCTGTGCGCCACCAATATCGAAAATTGCGAGGCCCGGCAGAATGGGAAAACGCTTCGGCAGTTCAGGTCGGTCATTTCGGTTCCCCTCGAAAGCCGCAATACGCCCGACACACTGCTGGGTGTCTTCACGCTGTTTTTCGATACCCCGCAAGCCTCCTCCGGCTCTGCCGCAAACACGGTAGTCGCATTTGCCGATTTACTGGGCGCCCTGATCGAACATATCAGGTCAAATCGCGAAATCAGACGGGCTGAAATGCTGATGGAGCGTCAATCCATCGCCAACGAAATACATGATTCGCTTGCGCAAACGCTGAACTACGCGCGCATGAGCACCACCGTACTGACCGATGCCGTGCGCAACAACAACGAGGCAATGGCAACCGAGTATGCGCGTGACCTCGATGAGACGCTGGAGATCAGCCAGAAAGCAGTGCGTGCCCTGATTACCGATTTCCGCAGCGAGATGGACCCCGCCGGCCTGTTGCACGCGCTTAGAACGCAGGTCAAACGGTTCCGCCAGCAGAACAATATCGTGCTCGATTGCACCATACGCGTCGCCGATCTCGATCTGCCCCTGGAGCATGAAATACAGGCCTACTACATCGTGCACGAGGCGCTCTCCAACATTGCCAAGCATTCCAACGCGAGTCATGCGCGTCTGATCGTGGATTACCGCGCCGGCTATTACATCTTTACCGTCGAGGACAACGGGACCGGCGGCGACGACCTGACCCCGGTGGAGGGGCATTACGGGATTATCATCATGCAGGAGCGCGCGCAACGCATTGGCGGCGAAATCAGGACTGAGAGCGCCAAAGGGTTGGGAACCAGCGTACAATTACTTTTCCCCGAACCGGGAGCGAACTGGAGAACCGTGCATGACGAATGAATTGAAAATCGCTCTAGTGGATGATCAAGGCCTGTGTCGGCGCGGACTGCACGAACTGCTTTCCCGCTGCTACGAGTTCAACGTGCTGGGCGCAGTGGGCACCATCGAGGAATTGCGTCCCCTGCTTGACGGACAGCCCGACCTGCTCGTCATCGATCTGCGCATGAAACCGATGGATGGTCTGGAAATGCTGGGGCAACTGCGCAAAGAGGGTTACACCGTTCCTGCCGTGATGCTGACCATGAGCGATTCGGAGAAGGATCTGGGAAATGCGATTCGCGCCGGCGTACGCGGCTACTTGCTCAAGGACATGGCACCGGATGAAGTCGTGGACGCGCTGCGTCGCGTCGCTGCCGGCGAACTGGTGGTCGCCCCCGCCATGACGGTCAAGATGATCTACATGTTGCGCGGCGATCAGGCCGAACAGGAACCAAGGAATTCACTCAAGCTGCTGACTGAGCGCGAACGCGAAATACTGCAGTTGCTGTCGCGCGGCGACAGCAACAAGGCCATCGCGCAGACCTTGTCGATCAGCTATGACACGGTGAAACAGCATGTCCGCCACATCCTTAACAAGCTCAATCTGTCTTCCCGTGTGAAGGCCGCCGTGCTGTTCGCCAAAGAACCGGGCATGGGCGTCGACGACGACGTCTAGCCGCGCGACTGGCCCCTGTCCGCGGTGCGTGACAGCATATCCCGGGACAGCGCGACATCCTGCGGGGTATCCAGATCGAAAAAACTGCGCAGCTGCGGATCGGCACCCAGCATCTCGGCTTCATCCACATAACGCACATCCAGCTGTTTCAATATATCGCGCAAACCTTTTTGCTGTGCCGCCAGGCTTGCCCGGAACGGCGCCAGGCAACTGGCCGCATAGAATGCCGCCAGCGGTTGGGGATACCCGTGCACAACAGGCACGACCGCCTGATGCCGATGGCGATATCCGGCAAGCAACTCGACCAGTTCAGGCACAACAAAAGGCATGTCGCAGGCCACCATGAATGCCCACGGCGTGGTGATCCGCCCGAGACCGGCGGCCAACCCGGCCAGCGGGCCGCCATCAGGTTGTTCGTCGCACACCTGCGGCAGATCGATCCCGGCACGCGGCTGGCGCACGCTGACAATCACCTGCGCAAACAATTGCTGCATGCTGGCTGTCACGATTTGCAGCAGGGGTTGTCCGTCAAGCAGCAGGCCCGCCTTATCCGCACCCATGCGGCGCGAGTCGCCGCCCGCCATGATGATCGCCGTGCAATCCCCTATCATTTCGGTGCGCGGTCGAGCATGAACTGCGCAATCGCAGCGATGTCTTCCAGCCCGAAATGCGGCAGCTGCGGGTAAACCTCGTCCATGTCGGTGACGATGGCGATCAACCCGTCCTCGATGGCGCAGCGCGGCGGCCTCGCGCATTCGCGGCGCAACACTTCGATCTTGGGCGTGGCGCATTGTGAAAACCCCTCCGCCAGCACCAGGTCGGCCTCGCCGAGAAAGCGTTGCGCCAGCTGTTCCGGCTCGCGCCGCTCAACCGCATCGGCAACCAGTTGTAATTCGCCGGAGGTGACCAGCATGCTCATCACCGCGCCGGCCTGTTTGTAGCGGTAGCTGTCCTTGCCGGGAGTATCGAGCACCACCTTGTGATGCGCGTGTTTGATGGTCGCCACGCGCAGGCCCCTGCCACCCAGTTCGCGCAACAATTTTTCGACCAGCGTAGTCTTGCCGCAACCGGAATGACCGACTATGGCAAACACAGGGGGGCTCATCGATCCGGCGGCCTTGTTCTCAACCACCGGAAAATCTGGCCATGAAAGCCACCTCGCTGCTGTCAGCCAGTGGCCGGGACATATCCCGGAGATGTTCGCCATTCACCGCCGCGAAACAGACGATTTCGAACGCCTGCGGGTATTGCGCCGCCAGCGCATCGCGCACATCCTGCAGGCGCATGCCGGGGCGGTATTCAACTTGCAGCGCATTGCAGCCGACACGTTCTGCGACCGGGCCAAAAAACAACACCTTGATCATTTCGCTTCCCCGCGCTTCCACACACCGCTCTTGCCACCACGCTTTTCTTCCAGCTGAATATTTTCGATGCGCATGCTCCGGTCGATCGCCTTGCACATGTCGTAAATGGTCAGCAGCGCCGTGCTGGCGGCGCACAACGCTTCCATCTCGACGCCGGTCTGGCCGGTGCAGCCGGCCGTGACGAGAACCTTGATGCCGACGCAGCCGTTTGTATCCGGCTCGGTGATCTCGCCAAACTCGACCTCCACGCCACTCAGTGCGACGGGATGGCACATTGGAATCATGTCGGAAGTACGCTTCGCCGCCATGACCGCGCCGACATCGGCCACCGTCAGCACGTCACCCTTGGCGATCCGTCCGGCGCGAATCCGCTCCAGCGTCGCGGGCTGCATGCGCAGGATGCCGCTGGCAATCGCGCTGCGCCGGGTGTCCGATTTTGCCGAAACATCCACCATGCGCGCCCGGCCGACTTCAGAGAAATGCGTTAGCTTGTCCATTTGAATGCCTGTCCGATCTATCAACGCGATCCGCCGCATGCATGGCAGGCGGGGTCTTTGCTCAATGTGCTGCGCATGATATGCATGTCCAGCGCGTTAACCGTCAGCAGCTTGCCGCTCAGGCCGCGCTCCACGCCCATCAGCAACTTGAGGGCTTCCGCCGCCTGCAATGTGCCGATGATGCCGACCAGCGGGGCGAACACTCCGGTGGTCGCACAGCGCAGTTCGGCGGCCTGGCTGTCTTCCGGGAACAGGCAGTTATAGCAGGCTGCATCCGCTCGGCCGGACCCAGCCTGGCGGCGAAAGTCGAATACCGAAACCTGTCCGTCGAACTGGATCGCCGCGCCCGAGACCAGCGGCCTGCGTTGCGCCAGGCAGGCGCGATTGACCGCATAGCGCGTGTCAAAATTATCGCTGCAATCCAGCACCGCATCGGCCTGCGCGACCAGATCGAGCAACTGCGTTTCATCGACGCGTACCGGCAGTGCAATGCATTCGACCTCGGGGTTGATTTCATGCAGCGCGGCCTGCGCGGAGGCGACTTTTGACTGGCCGACCGTCGAAGTGCGATGGATGATCTGGCGTTGCAGATTGCTGAAATCCACCGTGTCGTGGTCACACAGGGTCAGCTTGCCAACCCCGCTGGCGGCGAGGTACAGCGCGGCGGGCGAACCGAGTCCGCCCAGACCGATGATGAGCACCTTCGCATCAAGCAGGCATTGCTGCCCCTCGATGCCGATCTCCGGCAGCAGGATATGCCGGCTATAACGCAGCAGTTGTTGGTCATTCATGCGGGCAGTCTACAACCAAATAGATGAAAGATACGCGCGTAAAAATCCTCATCCGCCGATGTAGGACATTTCTATTTTCCCTGCGTGCGCCACGGTTGCGGCATGACGCAACTGTGAATAGCGGTCGTCGCGCCGCTCCCAGCAGTTTGCAATCAGGCTGGTCAACTCCTGGTCAGTGGCGCCCAGACGCAGCGGGTCACGCAGGTTTGCGCCGCCGGTGGCGAACAAACAGGTATAGAGTTTGCCGTCGGTGGAAAGCC
>JBFKMJ010000118.1:0-5016 GCA_041629915.1 Gallionella sp. | reverse complement strand
GGCCGCGAAGGCTGCCGCGGCAATGCCGGCGAGTGCGCCTGCGGCGTCATCACCCACTGAATAATCTATTGAAAGTTCCAGCATGATTCCAGAAATTGGTCATTTCGCGTTAATCATTGCGCTGTTCCTCGCGCTTTGCCTAGGGGTGCTGCCGATTATCGGCGCCACGCGGGATAACCCCGTATTGTCGGGCACTGCCCGCCCGCTGGCATACGGCCAGTTTGTGCTGCTTGCCATTGCGTTTTTATGCCTGACCTACGCGTTTGTGGTCGACGATTTCTCCGTGCTGTATGTGGCGAAGCATTCCAATTCCCATCTTCCTGTCATCTACAAGGTGTCGGCTGTATGGGGCGGGCATGAGGGCTCGCTGCTGTTGTGGGCTTTTCTGCTGGGAGGATGGATACTGGCTGTTGCCGTGTACAGTAAACACCTGCCGGGCGAAATGGTGGCGCGTGTACTCGGGGTGATGGGGCTGGTCTCGGTCGGTTTCCTGCTGTTCATGCTGCTGACCTCGAACCCGTTCGATCGCCTGCTGCCTGCGGCCGCCGACGGACGCGACCTGAACCCGTTGCTGCAGGACCCCGGACTGGTGATACACCCGCCGATGCTGTACATGGGCTATGTGGGATTTTCCGTGGCCTTTGCCTTCGCCATTGCCGCCTTGCTGGGCGGAAGACTGGATGCCACCTGGGCGCGCTGGTCGCGTCCGTGGACGACGGTGGCGTGGGTATTCATGACGGCCGGCATCTCCATCGGCAGCTGGTGGGCCTATTACGAGCTGGGCTGGGGCGGCTGGTGGTTCTGGGATCCGGTGGAAAACGCCTCATTCATGCCGTGGCTGATCGGTACCGCGTTGATGCATTCACTGGCGGTGACGGAAAAGCGCGGCGCATTCAAAAGCTGGACCGTGTTGCTGGCGATCAGCGCATTTTCGCTGAGCCTGCTGGGCACGTTCCTGGTGCGTTCCGGCGTCTTGACCTCGGTGCATTCGTTCGCGGCCGACCCCAAGCGCGGAATATTCATTCTCTCCTTCCTGGTGATTGTGATTGGCGCATCATTGCTGCTGTTTGCCTGGCGCGCACCGAAAATCGGTCTGGGCGGCAAATTTGACCTGCTGTCGCGCGAAGCGCTGTTGCTGTCGAACAATGTGCTGCTATCGGTCGCCACCGCATCGGTGTTCATCGGCACGCTCTATCCGCTGTTCATGGATGCGCTCGGTTACGGCAAACTGTCGGTCGGCCCGCCTTATTTCGAGGCGGTGTTCGTGCCCCTGATCGTGCCGATGGTGCTGATGATGGGGCTGGGCCCGCTGGCACGCTGGAAGAAATTTGCCTTGCCGGAATTGGCCAAGCGGGTGCGCTGGGCGTTTGCCAGCGCGCTGTTGATCGGGTTGCTGCTGCCGCTGACCATGGGAGAGTGGAGCGCCATGATCGCACTGGGTTTCCTGATGGCGTTCTGGGTTATTGCCACGATCATATTGAGTTTGTATGAACGCCTGGGCGGGCATGGCAATTTCATGCAGCGCGCGCGCGGCCAGTCATTGAGCTATTACGGCATGCAGTTGGCGCATCTCGGCGTGGCGGTATTCATCATCGGTGTGACGATGGTAAGCAGTTATGAAACCGAGCGGGATGTGCGCATGGATGTTGGTGACGTTTTGCGCGAAGGCGGTTATGAGTTTCGTTTCAATGGCGTCACGGATGTAGAAGGCCCCAATTATGTGGCGGCCAAGGGGCGCGTGTCGGTCAGCAAAAACGGAAAGCCTGTTACCGAACTGTTCCCGGAAAAACGCCAATACAATGCATCCGGCATGCCGATGACCGAAGCGGCAATCGACGCCGGCCTGCTGGGTGATTTGTATGTGTCACTGGGTGAGCCGATCCCGGACAGTGACGGCGCATGGGCGGTGCGTGTTTATATCAAGCCGTTTGTGGACTGGATCTGGGCAGGAACCTTGTTGATGGGATTGGGTGGCGTGCTGGCGGTCAGCGATCGCCGTTATCGCATGCGTCGCAAGATAATGTTGAATGCCAGGCCGGCAGAGGATAAATAATCATGGCGCGCTTCATACTCCCGTTTGTCATCTTCATGATCGTGTCAGTTTTCCTGTTTGTCGGATTGGGGCTCAATCCGCACGAGGTGCCGTCTCCGCTGGTTGGCAAGCCGGCCCCCGCGTTCTCGCTGCCGCAGTTGCACGAGCCGGACAAGCAATTCTCACTGCAGGACATGAAAGGCAAGGTGTGGCTGCTCAACGTGTGGGCATCGTGGTGCACGGCTTGTGAACATGAGCATCCGCTGTTTATGGAACTGTCGCGCCAGAATCTGGTGCCGCTTTACGGAATGGACTATAAGGACAAGCCTGAAGACGGCATGGCGTGGCTGCAGAAGCATGGCAATCCCTACACCCTCGTCGTGTCCGATGCAGAAGGGCGCGTGGGCATTGATTACGGCGTATACGGCGTGCCGGAGACTTACCTGATCGATAAGCAGGGCGTCATCCAGTACAAACATATCGGCGTGGTAACGGAACTGGATCTGCGCGAGAATATTCTTCCCCTGGTTAAGGAGTTGCAGGCGAAATGAGATACCTGTTGATACCGCTGTTGTGCCTGTTGCCGTTTTTTGCTCATGCCGGCGAGGCAACCGACATGGCTGCCGATCCGGTGCTGGAGAAACGCATGATAGGACTGGCCGAGAAATTGCGCTGTCTGGTCTGCCAGAACGAATCGCTGGCCAGTTCGCATTCCGGGCTTGCCGAAGACCTGCGTCGTGAAGTGCGCGAACAGATGCAGAAGGGGCTGAGCGACCAGGAAATCATCGACTATCTGGTTTCCCGTTATGGCGATTTTGTGCTGTTTGACCCTCCGGTGAAAAAAGCCACGCTGGTGCTCTGGTATGGGCCATTCGCCCTGTTGCTGATGGGCATCGGCGTGCTGGTTCATCAATTGCGCAAGCGGAAAAACCTGATTGTAGAGACTGAATTGTCCGCCGAAGATGCGCAGCGCGCTGCTGAATTATTGAACGAGACGGCAGATCAGTCCAATCAACCGAAGGATTCGCAAGCATGAGCTTATTCTGGATAGTCTGTGCCGTGTTGTTGCTGGTGGCGCTGCCGTTTGTGGTATTGCCGCTATGGCGCAGTGCTGGAAATGATGCTGCCGGCAGCAATGACAATGAGGTTCTGCGTGATGCGGCTAACCTGGAAATTTTGCGCGACCAGTCGGCTGAACTTGAAGCGGATTTGCGTAACGGCCTGTTGACCCAGGAGGCTTACGAACAAGGCAAGCACGAATTGCAGGCACGCCTGCTGGACGAGGTCAAAAGCACCGAGCCGTCCGTCAGGAAGCCGCGTAATCCCGCCAGGGCGCTGGCAATCATGCTTGCCGTGCTGCTGCCGTTATTCAGCGTGTCGCTTTACCTGGTGCTGGGCAATACCCAGGCGCTGCAGCCACAGGAAGGGCATGGCATGGCCGATGGTTTCGGCGCCATCAATTCCGAAGCCAAACTGCAGGAACTGGAAAAGGAATTGGAGCAGCGACCGGAGAATCCGGATGGCTGGTTCCTGCTGGCGAGTTCCTATAGCAACATGGGGCGCTTTGCTGACGCGACGCGCGCGTATGAAAAACTGGTTGAACTCGTGCCCGATGCGGCACAACTCTGGGCGAGTTATGCCGATGTCTATGCGATGAATAACAATCAATCGCTGCTGGGCGAGCCGACCAGGTTCCTCAACAAGGCACTGGAGCTGGATGGCGACAACCTTCTGGCGCTGGCCTTGTCCGGTTCGGCGGCCATGGAGCGTGGCGATTATGTTGCGGCGATTACGCACTGGACAAGGCTGGTCAATCTGATGCCGCAGGATAGCGCTGAATTGCAAGCGATACGGAATGGCATCGGGCAGGCGCGTGAATTCCTTGCACAGCAGCCGGGCGGCAAGGAAAAGCTGGCGGAGTTGCCAGTCGTTGATATCTCGCAGGGCGGGGTAGTCAATCCGGCGAAAGTGGATCCCGGCGGGGGGCCATTGGGCCCTTAACTGACGGGCAAGGCCGCGCTAACCGGCAACTGGTGGTATTGTCATAAACTATTAACAGGACTTTCAAAATGAATCAACGGACTTCGCTGTCAATTATTGTAGTTATTGGTGCATTACTCTTTTCGAGTCATGGTCATGCCGAGCTCCCGCAAAAACAGATATCCAGCAACACCAACCAGACGATTTCCTTTAATGGCATTCCTCTTGGTAAAGCCGGTGTAATAAGTGCCTTGCAGAAAATGTGCATGAAGAAAAAATTCAATGCCATGCGTGAAAGATGCACCTTCACCGATAATACCAGCGTGATATTGCTCGATTATGAAATTCTGGGTAATGCCATTGCAACGCTTACCCTTGGTAGCGACAAGGCCCTCACCAAGGTTGTGATAGACGGTTCCACGCAGGAAATGCTGGCGCTTGCGGAAGCCCTGGAAAAGAAATATGGGAAGCCGCTGAAGAAAAGCGTAATCATAAAGAAAGAGATTGGAACGCAGCTTGATGAGAAAACTTTTGCATTAAAAGAGTCAAAAGAGGCACAGCTAGATAAAGAGATTTTTGTCTGGATTGATGACCAGGGCTCCCGCATTATCGTCGAATCCATATATTCCGATTACAACATGGGTGGGGTGGCTATCGAGTCTTCTCCGGCTGCCGTACAGAATTCGGCTGCAAAAGAGGTAAACAAGCCTGCAAAATAAGATAGGTGGAACGAGCCCATCATGATCGACAACTTGATGATGGGCTGGATGATGTGCCATCAGAAGCAGAGCACTTTCCCTGCCGTTGACGGTAGGGATCTTGCGGCAAACCACGCTCACGCACATTGACGAAATGCAGATGGAAAATCTCTCCGATACCACAAATCCCCCAAGCCCGTTGCGCAAGGCCGCCGCGTTCTTCGTATCTGCAGCACTGATAGGCCTGGTATTGATGTTTTCAGCGCTGCTGTTTGCGGTCGTCCTGACTGTTGGTGCAATGGCGTG
>JBFKMJ010000117.1:0-5046 GCA_041629915.1 Gallionella sp. | reverse complement strand
GTTGGGCCGCGGCGAGCTGCTGCTTCAGCTCGGCATCGCCCACGATGCGTCCGGCCTGCATATCGATAAGGAACATCCTGCCCGGCTGCAGGCGCCACTTCTTGACAATCTTGTGTTGCGGAATATCCAGTACACCCATTTCCGAAGCCATCAGCACCACATCATCGTCAGTGATCAGGTAGCGCGCCGGGCGCAGGCCGTTGCGGTCCAGCGTCGCGCCGATCATGCGGCCATCGGTGAATGCCACGGCAGCCGGGCCATCCCAGGGTTCCATCAGTGCGGCGTGATATTCGTAAAAGGCGCGGCGCGCCTCGTCCATCATCCGGTTGCCCGCCCACGCTTCGGGGATCAGCAGCATCATCGCATGCGGCAGCGAATAGCCGCCCGCCACCAGCAACTCCAGCGCGTTGTCGAAACAGGCGGAATCGGACTGGCCATCTACAATCAATGGCCAGAGTTTGTCCAGATCTTCACCAAGCAGCCTGGATGACGTTGCGGCATGGCGCGCCGCCATCCAGTTCACGTTGCCGCGCACGGTGTTGATCTCGCCGTTGTGCGCGATCATGCGGAACGGCTGCGCGCGGATCCAGGTCGGGAAGGTGTTGGTGGAAAAGCGCTGGTGCACCAGTGCCAGTGCGCTGACTACACTTTCATCCTGCAGGTCAAGGTAATACTTGCCGACCTGATCGGCCAGCAGCAAACCTTTGTAGACGATGGTGCGCGCTGACAGTGACGGGATGTACAAACTCTGAGGAACCGGCAGGCGCCGCACCGCATGCTGCACCGTTTTACGTATCACAAACAGCTTGCGCTCAAACGCATCGGCATCGGGACAATTCTCGCCACGCCCGATAAATACCTGACGTATGACGGGCTCGGTCTTCTTGACGCTCTCGCCCAGGCCGGAGCTGTCCACCGGCACATCGCGCCAGCCCAGCAACTGCTGGCCCTCGGCGGCAATTTTGTCGGTGACAATTTGCACGCAGGCGGCACGCATTGCCACGTCGCGCGATAAAAACATCATGCCGACGCCATAATTGCCGGCAGGCGGCAGCGCAATCCCCTGCGCTGCACATTGTGCGCGCAGGTACGCATCGGGAATCTGCAACAGGATACCGGCGCCATCGCCGGCCAGCGGATCGGCGCCAACTGCACCACGGTGAGTCAGATTTTTCAGTATCTGCAAGCCCTGGCGCACCATCTCGTGGCTCGGCTTCCCTTTGATATGTGCGACAAAGCCTACGCCGCAGGCGTCGCGCTCCTGGCGCGGATCGTATAAACCCTGCTGCATTGGTAAAGAACTGTTACTCACGGCGTTCCTCAATCAAATCAAAAGCCAAAAAAAGGCGACATTATGTCGCCACGTCAGATACAAAAGCGAAAGGGCGGGAATATTACCTTGTCTCAGGGTCGCGAGCAACCTTGGTGAAGGTCTGGCACGGTGCATTGGCGAAAAGAAATCCGGCCAGAGGAGGGGAGGGCAATCATCTGGATTTCGCCCGGCGTTACGGTGATATGTTTCGTAACAGCTCCTTCGAAAGCGCCGCCGAAATCACAATTGCCGGACGCATCAGAGTGAACCGTTTCGTCTCCCGCCCACCTGATGCAGGACTTGGCATTCCCGCAAACCTGCGCATGTTCTGCCTGGCCAGACGGCCCCCGCCATCTTCCGCTGCCCTGTTTATGTTAATCTGCGCGGGTATTTTTCGAGCGATTGATTATGGACGGTTATTTGAAGCGCATCCTCAACGCGCGCGTTTATGACGTGGCGACAGAAAGTTCGCTGGAGCACGCACCCAATCTTTCCGCGCGCATCGGCAACACACTGCTGCTTAAGCGCGAGGATATGCAGCCCGTGTTTTCCTTCAAGCTGCGCGGCGCTTACAACAAGATGGCGCAACTTACGCCGGAACAGTTGAAACGAGGCGTCATCGCCGCCTCAGCGGGCAACCACGCGCAGGGTGTGGCACTGTCCGCGCAGAAACTTGGCTGCAAGGCAGTCATTGTAATGCCCGCTACCACACCACAGATAAAGATAGACGCGGTCAAACAACGTGGTGCAAAAGTAGTGCTGCATGGTGATTCATATTCCGACGCCTGCTCATATGCGCTGGAACTGGAGCAGCAGGAAGGCATGACTTTTGTTCATCCCTACGACGACCCGGATGTGATTGCCGGGCAGGGCACCATCGGAATGGAGATTCTGCGCCAGCATACCCGGCCGATCCATGCGATTTTCTGCGCCATCGGCGGCGGCGGCCTGGTCGCCGGCGTTGCGGCCTATGTCAAACAATTGCGTCCCGACATCAAGATCATCGGCGTGCAACCGGTCGATTCCGATGCCATGTACCGCTCGCTGAAAGCCAAACGCCGCGTCATGCTCGACCATGTCGGGCTGTTTGCCGATGGGGTGGCGGTAAAACAGGTCGGGCGGGAGACCTTCCGGCTATGCCGCAAGCTGGTCGATGAAGTCATTCTGGTGGATACCGATGCCACCTGTGCAGCCATCAAGATGTCTTCGAGGACACACGCTCCATACTCGAGCCGGCGGGCGCGCTCGCCATCGCCGGTGCCAAGCTGTATGCCGCGCGCGAAAACCTCAGGAATGAGACGCTGGTCGCGATCGCCTGCGGCGCAAACATGAACTTTGACCGCCTGCGCTTCGTTGCGGAGCGCGCCGAAATCGGCGAGCAACGCGAGGCTATCCTCGCCGTCACCATTCCAGAAACGCCCGGCAGTTTCCGCAAATTCTGTTCGTTGCTTGGCAAACGCAACATCACCGAATTCAACTATCGTTATGCCGACCCAAGGGCGGCACAGGTCTTTGCGGGCATTCAGGTGCGCGACCAGTCCGAAACCGCAGAGCTGGTGGAAAAGCTGCAGCGCAACAAGCTGCCCACGCTCGATCTGTCCGGCAATGAAATGGCCAAACTGCATTTGCGCCACCTGGTCGGCGGGCATGCGCCTGAAGCAAAGGACGAGATCCTGTTCCGCTTCGAGTTTCCCGAACGTCCCGGCGCGCTGATGAATTTCCTCAACAGCATGAGCCACAGCTGGAACATCAGCCTGTTTCACTACCGCAATCATGGGGCGGACTATGGGCGTGTACTGGTCGGCATGCAGGTGCCGCATCATGACAAGAAGGCGCTGCGGGAATTTCTCGACGCGCTCGGCTATCGCTACTGGGACGAGAGCGACAACCCCGCCTACCGGTTGTTTCTGGGATAACCTTGCAGTAGCGAAGCAGGGCAGGTCGTATCCCGTCCTGTCTGCCAATCAAGCCGGAATCGCCGCGCACCCCTGCGCATCACAACGCAAGGCCGAGCCTTGCTGATGCCAGTCACCCAACACCCAGCGTTCGCAAAGATGACCGTCCACAGCATGCTCATGGCGGCCTGGTCGGTGGGTATGGCCGTGAATAAGCCGCGGGTAGCGATATTCCCGCAGCAGCGCGGCGACTGCAGCTTCATTTACATCCATGATCGCGCTGTCTTTGCCTTGCTTTTCCAGCGTACTGCGCATACGCAACTGCTCGATATAGGCCTTGCGTTCCGCCAGCGGCCTGGCGAGAAATTCCTGCTGAAAAGCTGCGCCACGCACCTGGGCGCGGTAACGCTGATACTCGGTATCGCCGGTACACAAACTGTCACCGTGACTGATCAGCGTCGGTGTCCCGTACAGATTTATCAGCGTCGGGTCATGCAGCAACCCGGCTTGGCAAGCGTCTGCGAGCACTTTCCCCATCAACAGGTCGCGATTGCCATGCAACAGAAAAACCGGGGTTCCCCGGCTCGCGAGACCGTGCAAGGCAGCAACCACCCGGGCGTGGAATTCATCCTGCAAATCATCGTCGCCAGCCCAGTATTCAAACAGGTCTCCAAGGATATACAGGGCTTTTGCATGAGGCGCGACTTCGGCAATGAAACGCTGGAACGCAGCCATGCTGCCGGGGTGGTCGGCACAGAGGTGCAGGTCTGAAATAAACAGGGTGTGGGACATGACAGGATCGAGGAGCGGGAGTCGAGTCAAAAGCGGTGCAACGGTTTTCCGTCAATCCTCAATCGCCGCTCCTCAATCCTTATTTCACCACTTCCGCCCTTGTGATGATGACATCCTTTTCCGGAACATCCTGATAGCCGCTGCGGGAACCGGTCGGCACCTTGCGGATCGCATCCACTACCTCGGTCCCTTTCACCACCTTGCCAAAGACGCAGTAGCCCCAGCCATCCTGTCCGGGATAATCGAGAAAGCCGTTATTTTTCGCATTTATGAAAAATTGTGCCGTAGCCGAATGCGGATCGGAAGTGCGTGCCATGGCGATGGTATAGGTGTCATTGCTCAATCCGTTTGCCGCCTCGTTCTTGATCGGCGCCCGGGTAACCTTTTCCTTCATGCCTGGCTCAAAACCGCCGCCCTGGATCATGAAGCCGTCAATCACACGATGAAAGATGGTGTTTTCGTAAAAACCGCTGTTTACATAATCGAGAAAATTCTTCACGGTAGCCGGCGCTTTTTCGGCGTCCAGTTGCAGTGTAATGGCACCGTGGTTGGTATGCAGTATGACCATGATATTTTTGCCTTGAGTTGATGAATGGGAGGATTGCATCGTGCAGCTCAACAACAGCGCAAACAATGTGGTAAACAGGTATTTCATATTATGCGGCTCCTTCGTAAATGATCTGCCAGCGGTCGTTCTGCCTGATCCAGTATTGACGTTTCTTCATTCGATCATTCAGGTTGCTGCTGTTGTAATTCTGCTCAAAATTGACGACAACCATATTGGGCTGTTCAGGATAGGTGAATACGCTGATATTTGACACGTCGACCTTAATCCACGATTTCGCACTATTCACCTGCCGTTTCTGTTTGGCCCAGGCCTGGTAATCCATGCTGCCACTGGAAAAATCCTGCGCATAATGTCTGAGGTAGGCGTCGGTATTGAGGCTGGACCAATCGGCGCGCCATTGCTCGATTGCTTGCATGAGCGCCTCGCGCTCATCCTGATCCTGCTCGTCACTCCAGTCCATGCGGTTGGAAATGATGACC
>JBFKMJ010000116.1:0-5075 GCA_041629915.1 Gallionella sp. | reverse complement strand
TGAACTCGGCGTGCGCACGCTGTTCAACCTGCTCGGGCCGCTGACCAATCCGGCAGGCGCGCAAAATCAGGTGCTCGGTGTATTCCACCAGTCGCTTTCCGCCAAACTCGCGCAGGGGCTCGGTGAGCTCGGCAGCCGCCATGTGCTGGTCGTGCACGGCGCAGACGGCATGGATGAGATTTCGATCAGCGCCGGCACCTATATTGCGGAGCTGAAAGACGGCAAGGTCAGCGAATATGCCGTGCATCCCGATCAGTTCGGTCTGCCGAGCGCACCCGTTGAGATGTTGCGCGTCGCCAACATCGACGAAGCCCAGGAAAAATTGCTGGGCGTGCTGGACAACGAAACCGGCACGCCGCGCGACATCGTGCAACTGAATGCCGGCGCGGCGATTTACGTGGCGGGGCTGGCTGCCACGCTCAAGGAAGGCATCGCCAAGGCGGACCAGGTCATTGCCAGCGGGGCGGCGAAGAATAAACTGCAGCAACTGATAGAAGCCAGCAACCAGTTCTGAATTCACGCTTGCCGCCACGACCGCGGTGAGCAACCCTCCGGGCAGGCCGAGTTGAGCCCGGAGCCAGCAAGGAGCACCGCATCATGGATCACGCCATGCCCATCCCGGAACTGGTCGTTGCCGTAGTCGGCCTGCTGCTGGTCGCGGCCGCCACCAAGGGTCTCGCCGAAAAAATACGTCTGCCTTTCACGGTCATGCTGGTGCTGGTGGGCATCGTGCTCAGGGAGCTGGGTGATATCGGTTTGCCGGTGCTGCATCTGCTCGCCGAGCTGCGGGTGGCACCCGAGGTAATCCTGTTCGTGTTCCTGCCGACCCTGGTGTTCGAGTCGGCCTTCAACATGGATGCGCGCCTGCTGCGGCGTAATCTCTCGCCCGTGCTGACGCTGGCGGTACCCGGCCTGATCGTTTCCACCGGTCTCATTGGCCTGCTGGTGTGGCTTGTCACGCCGCTTTCCCTGCCGGCCGCGCTGCTGCTGGGGGCGATTTTGAGCGCTACCGACCCGGTGGCAGTGATCTCGCTGTTCAAACAGATGGGCGCGCCGAAGCGCCTTACCATACTGGTCGCGGGCGAAAGCCTGTTCAACGACGCCACGGCACTGGTGGCGGCGAAGATTCTGGTCGCCGTGGTGGCGGCAGGCTATCTCAGCTGGGACGCGGCGGTGTCCGGGGCCGGCGAATTCCTGCGGGTGTTCATCGGCGGTATCGTGGTCGGCTGGCTGGCCGGTCTCGTGACGGGCTGGCTGCTCGGCAGGGTGAACACCTCGCCGCAGATCGAAGTATCGCTCACAACAGCCCTCGCCTATCTTTCCTTCTTCGTCGCCGAGCATGTGCTGCACGTCAGCGGCGTGATGGCGGTGGTGGCTGCCGGCGTGATGCTGGGCGGCTGGGGCCGCGCCAAGATTTCCCCGCCGGTGGAAGACTATATGAACCACTTCTGGGAACACATGGCCTTCGTTGCCAACGCGCTGATCTTTCTGCTGGTCGGCTTGTCGGTGGATCTGCCGTCGCTATGGAGCTCACTTCCCTATCTGCCCTGGGTGGTGCTGGCGATGCTGGTCTCGCGCGCCGTGCTGGTCTACGGCCTGATGCCGCTGGTGGGCCGGCTGCCGGGGTCGCAGCCGGTGGAGCTGCCCTACCAGACGGTGATGTTCTGGGGCGGCCTGCGCGGCGCGATCGCGCTGGCCATCGTGTTGAGCCTGCCGGCCTTTCCGCATTCCGAGCTGTTCATGCCGCTGACGACCGGCGCGGTGCTGTTCACGCTGCTGGTTCAGGGACTCTCCATCGAATCGCTGATGCGGCGCCTTGGCCTCGATCGTCCGCCGCTGGCTGACCGGCTCGCGCTGCTGGAGCGTGATCTGGCCGCCCAGGAACTGACGCTCGAACGCATACCCAACCTGCTGCGCGGCGGTCTGTTCGCCTACCCCATCGCCGAGCGGCTGGAACGCAGATGCAAACAGAATGCCGAACGCATTCGTGCGGCGCTCGCCGAGCTGCGCAGCCAGGAGATGGGCAGTCACGAAGAGCTGATGCTGCTCTATCTGCGTGCGTTTTCTGAAGAACAGGCCTACTACCAGCGCCTCTATCGCAACGGGCACCTGAGCGAGGGTGCCTACCGCGAGCTGCTCGAGGTGCTGACGCTGCAAATCGATGCGATCCGCTATCAGGGGCATTTCGAGCATGTGCGCTCCAACCGCTTCAACCGGCTGCTGGAACGCGGGGAATATCGCCTGATCGATCGCCTCGGCTGGGCCTGGCTCGCGCGTCTCGGCGAGCGCATGCGCACCCGCCGCATCGTTCGCGATTACGAGGAGGTGCTGGCGCACTTCCAGGGCAACGGCTGGGTGCTCACCAGCCTGGACCGGATGGCGGCCGACGAAGGCATCCCGGCAGCGGTGGTCGATGAAGTGCGCAGTCACTACCGGAACTGGCACGAATTGGCGCGTACGCAGCTCGACAGCGTAGGCGCCCAGTTCCCGGAGTTCGTCACCGCGATGCAGGAGCGCCTGAGCCTGCGTCTTGCGTTGCTGGCGGTCAAGGAGGCTACCGAGGCGCAGGTGGAACACGGCCTTTTGCCGCCGGGTATCGGCGAGGCCCAGGTGGAAGAGGTGTTCCGTTCCCTGGATGCGCTGCGCACGCCGGGGCATACCCGGTTGCGGGTCAACCCCGCAGAGTTGCTGGGCAAGGTGCCGTTCTTCCGGCAACTTTCCGCGGCCGATTTTGCCGAGATCACGCCGCTGCTCAAGCAGCACACCGTGACCCAGGGCGAGGACATCGTCACCCAGGGCGACCCCGGCGACACGCTCTATCTGGTTGCACGCGGCGTTGTGCGTGTGCTGCGCTCGGAGGACGGCAAGGAGCGCGCGCTCGGCACCTTGCTCGCCGGCAACTTCTTCGGCGAGCAGGCGCTGCTGCACGACGAGCCGCGCAATGCGACCTGCCGCGCGGTCACCCCCTGCGTGTTGTACCAGTTGCAGCGCGCCGACTTTGAGCAACTGCGCAAACGCTGGCCGGCCATCGACGCAGCCGTGCAGGAGGCCGATCGCGCCCGGCTGGCCTGATGTTCAGCCATACGCCGCTTCTGTAACTACCGACAGACAGTTCGCAACCCTTCCGGTCGATTCAAACAGGAAGCCATGGCGCAACCCGTCATGGGTTCTGCGGAAAATCATTTTCTGCGTGTATAGCCAAGCCTGAGGCAGCCTGCCAAAAATACAGGCCTTTCGGCATATATGAATCCCAAGTCATTGAGAGTATGGTTTAACTTCCTGTGTAGATGGCACGGTGGAGGACCTGCCCCTGATGGACTGGGTCGTGGAAATTGGAATCCTGCATTATCTGCCCGGGCACGTACTTGAGACAGCCATCGGCATTATTCAACGCCATGCATGGTGGATTTGCCATTATGGCAGGAGCCGGAGCGATTAGGTGATGCGCTCATTTGCTTCGAAATCGAACCCGTTATCCAAAATTAAGGAGTGTGACTCATGAAGACATTTACATCTTTACTGCTTCTGGCAACGATGGCAATTCATGCAAATGCACTGGCAGATGTCGCAAAGCAGGATGGGCAGTGGCGGGGAAGCGGCGGGGCCGCCCTGTCTTTTTCTTCCGGAAATACCCGCAGTAGCAGCATCAATCTCACAGCCGATGCCGCGCGCGCGACATCGGATGACAAGCTGTCATTCCATGGCCATATTCTTGGTAGCCGCGCCGAAAAAAACGGTATTGCCAGCACCTCAGCCAACCAGTGGAGTGCAGGTACACGCTATGACCACAACCTTTCGACCCACAAGTTCGGTTTTGGCGGTCTGGATTTTAATCGCGACCAGATTAAACGGCTATCCCTGCGTAGCGCAATCAACGGTGGCCTGGGCTACCACCTGATAAAAACACCTGACACCCAATGGGATATCCTGGGCGGCGCCAGTTACCGGACCGATAAGTACAGTGGCACCGGCATCTCCATCAACAACCGGATGCGAACAAGTTTCAGCGCGGTGGAGCTGTTGCTCGGTGAGGAGTCGACACACAAGTTCACCGAAACCACCAGCTTCAAGCAGCGCATGATGATATATCCGAATATAAGCGGCGGCGGGGGAGCGCGTGCCACGTTTGATGCCAGCCTGTTAGTGTCAATGAACAAAACCTTCAGCCTGAAGGTGGCCCTGCAGACCCGCTTTGACAGCCTGGTGCAGGCACCCATCAAGAAAACCGACACCC
The DNA here is from genome assembly GCA_041629915.1 of Gallionella sp. Classification (GTDB taxonomy): domain Bacteria; phylum Pseudomonadota; class Gammaproteobacteria; order Burkholderiales; family Gallionellaceae; genus Gallionella. Next base: position 841 of record JBFKMJ010000116.1, on the reverse strand, counting down.
TGTTCTTCACCGGCGTTAACGTCAAATTTGGCCCATAGCAGCGGCGGCTATTGGGTCGCGGCGGCAGTGAAGGGGTATCGATGAATTGGACCAGAAGAGCATTGGCGGCATGGCTCTTGATTGTGGCCGCCCCGGACTCCGGGTGCGGCATATTGCCGCGCGACATCATGTCACATTCCCATACATGCAAATCTGTTTTAGATTCCGTCATGCCAATCGGGCAGTTCTGATCAGGGCATTCGGTTGTGAAATGGGACACCACCGAAAAATATTTTTTCGCTTAAGCGTTCCTTAAGCCTGGCTCGGTATTCTGCAAACCGGATGATAGCCGTTCAGGTTTACAGAGGTGTCCTGAAGCTCAAATTGAGTGTCCGGATCGGCGGTTGGCGTAGCACGGTCTTTCATAATTTCCTCCATTTGGGCGATCTCTAGATCGCCCTTTTTTTACATCTTGCGAAACAGGAGCGCAGGCGCGAATATCGCACAAGTGTCGGGAGCCTGACTCAGTTACCTTTCAGCCCGTCCGCCACCGTTGGATAACGCAGCCTCACTTTCAATTCCTGCTTCATGCGCGTGTTGGCCAGACGGCGTGATTCGTTCATGAACGACCACAGCGCCGGCGACACGAGGCGCTGGATTTCCGCACGCGCCAGACGCGGCGGGCGCGGCAGGTCGAACGCATCCGCGACCAGGTCGAAGTAGTCGCCCATTTTCAGATGGCTGTCATCGCTGGTGTGGTAGGTGCGGCAGGCTTTCCCGTGCCGCAATGCCGCAATGCTGATGCGCGCCAGATCGTCGGCATGGATGTGGTTGGTGCAACTGTCCTGTTCCTGCACGATGG
>JBFKMJ010000115.1:0-5101 GCA_041629915.1 Gallionella sp. | reverse complement strand
TCGGTCATTTACCTCGAGCCGTTTGACGAGCGCAACCGGCGCGCCTTCGGCTACGACATGTATTCCGACCGCGAGCATCCGCGCGAGGGCGATTCGGCACCGGGTCTGCGTCGCGCCGCCATGGAGCTGGCGCGTGATTCGGACATGGTGGCCCTCTCCAACAGCGCCGCCATTACCGGCAGCGTCAGGCTGTTGATGGAGCTGGAAGCCGACGAACAGCCCCAGGCCGGAGTACTGATGTATCTGCCCATATACAGAAACGGCGCACCGATTGACACCGTCGATGCGCGGCGCGCCAGCATCGTCGGCTGGGTGTATGCACCGTTCCGCATGGACGAGCTGATGAGCAGCATACTCGACGAATATACCGGCTGGAATGACATTGAAATCTATGACGGCGATGAAATATCCGAGCGCGCCTTGATGTACGACTCCGGTCGCCATGCTGCCGGATTGCCTGCGCTTTTCAGCGCCGTCCGGCGGCTTGATGTCGGGCCCCGCCAATGGGTGATGCGGGTCCACTCCCTGCCCGGCTTCGATGCGCGACTGGGGGATAATCCGCAAATCGTCGCCAATGCCGCCACCGGCGTGAGCCTGCTGCTGAGCCTGATCGTCTGGCTGCTGGTGCGTGGCCGTATGCAGGATTTGAAAATGGCGGAATATTTTGCGGAAAACGAGGCGCGCCTGAAGGAAATGTTCGAGCATTTGAACAGCGGTGTTGCGATATATCGCGCGTTGCGCAACGGCAGGGATTTCAGGATCGTCGCCCTGAATCCTGCCGCGGCGCGCATAGAAGGCGTAGACAGCACCGAAGTGATAGGCAGGAATGTGACGAAGGTCTTTCCCGGCATTACCAAAATGGGCCTGCTCAAGGTGTTCCGGCGCGTCTGGAAAAGCGGTGTGGCAGAACATTTACCGGATGCCTATTATCAGGATGAGCGCATCAGCGGCTGGCGCGAAAACTATGTATTCAAGCTGCGTTCCGGGGAGGTGGTGGCGATCTACAATGACGTGACCGAGCGCAAGATGAAGGAGGACCGGACGCTTTATCAGGCGCATTATGATGCGCTCACGCATCTGCCGAACCGGACGCTGATTACCGACCGTATCCGGCAGGCGCTTGCCAAGGCCAGGCGCGACAAGACCCGGCTGGCTCTGATGTTTGTCGATCTGGACAAATTCAAGCCGGTCAATGATGAACTCGGCCATGAAATCGGCGACCTGCTGCTGAAGGAGGTGGCAGTCCGCCTGATGGATTGCATGCGTGAGTCTGACACTGCGGCGCGTTTGGGCGGGGACGAATTCATCGTGCTGCTGCCGACCATTGATGCCGAGCTCGGTGAAGCGGAACAGTACGCCATGCTGGTTGCCGAGAAAATCCGCAATGCCCTCTGCCAGCCCTTTGAGACGGCCGGCCATCGTCTGGAGATCTCCTGCAGCATCGGCGTGGTTATCTATCCCGAACATGGCAGTGACGAGGAGCAGCTGCTCAAACATGCCGACATGGCCATGTATCACGCCAAGCAGAGCGGGCGCAACAACGTGCAAGCCTTCCGGGCGGAGATGCAAGTCAAGACCTGAACTTCATGCGGCGGGAATACGCCCTGCCTGCCGTAATCGCATACAATCGTGCGCTCAATCATTCCGGCGTCGATCGATGTACTCCAAACTTGTCCTGCTTACCTGCGTTCTGGCTTTTTTTGCGGTGGTGTTGAGCGCCTATGCGCGCCTTGCCGATGCCGGCCTGGGCTGCGCCAACTGGCCCACCTGCTATGAGGAAAATGCGCTGAAGGAAAGGCAGCCGCCGCAGGCGCATGCGGCAACATCCGGCGCGGCGCGCGGCCATGATTCCTGGCAGTGGAAGTTGCACGGCCAGCTGGTGCAGCTGCTGGGCTTTCTGGCTGTCGCGGTGTGCGGTGTTGCGTGGAAAAAGCGCAAGGCATTGCGGCAATCGCCCCTGCTGCCGAGCCTGCTGTTGGGGTTGATGGTATTTCTGGCGGCGTTCGGCGTGTGGGCTTTCGGATATCTGCCGCGCCCGGTGACGGTCACGGTGCACCTTGCCAGCGGGGTGGTCATGATGATGATGCTGACATGGATGGCGTTGCAGCAGATGACGCCGTGGACTGAGGTCGATGCAAACAGGGCGCAGAAACTGCGCCCTCTCATGTGGCTCGGCGTTGTGCTGCTTGTTGTTCAGATCATGCAGGGCGGCTGGACCAGCGCCAATTTTGCCGCGCTGGCATGCACGGATTTCCCGCTCTGTCAGGGTGCGCTGCTGCCGGCTATGGATTTTGCATACGGCCTGAGCGATGCAGCCTTGCCGCTTTCCCCGGAAAAACTGACGGCGATACACTGGATGCACCGGGTCGGCGCGCTGCCTGTCATTGCTTGTCTGGGCTGGCTGTCTTTCAGGGTCATGGCGACAGAAGGCTTGCGCAGGCTCGGCCAGGTCCTGCTCGGGCTGGTCGTGCTTGAGTCGCTACTGGGCGTTTCCAATGTGCGGCTCGGCCTGCCGCTGCTGACTGCGGTGCTGCACAACGCGGTGGCAATGCTGCTGCTGATTGTGCTGGTGGTGCTGGGCTTCAGGCTTCAGCGTGCGAAGGGTGGGTAGCCTGACTGTTCAGGTTTTCCCACTCTCCGCTTCCTGCTCCCTAGACTTAATGCCTGAAATGCCGGTATCCGGTAAACACCATCGCCAGTCCATGCTCGTCGGCCGCCGCGATCACTTCCTCGTCACGCATCGAACCGCCGGGCTGGATCACCGCCTTCGCGCCGGCCTGTGCCAGCACATCCACGCCGTCGCGGAACGGGAAGAAGGCGTCGGATGCGACCACCGAACCCGCCAGACTTAATTCCGCATTCTGCGCCTTGATCGAGGCGATGCGCGTGCTGTCCACGCGGCTCATCTGGCCTGCGCCCACACCCAGGGTTTGCCCGTCCTTGCAGAACACGATGGCATTCGACTTCACGTATTTCGCGACGCGCCACGCGAACAGCAGGTCCTGCAGTTGTTCATGCGTCGGCTGCGCCCTGGTCACTATCCTGAGTTGCGCGGCCTGCACGTTGAACGCATCCGGCGATTGCACCAGCAGTCCGCCGCTGACGCGCTTGAAGTCAAACTGGTTATGCGCGTTGGACAACGGCACGCTGAGCACGCGCACGTTCTGTTTCGCGGCGGTCACCGCGAGTGCCGCTTCGGAAGCACTTGGCGCGATGATGACTTCGACGAACTGGTTGGTGGTAATCTGCGTCGCCGTTTCGGCGTCCAGTTCGCGGTTGAAGGCGATGATGCCGCCGAACGCGGAAGTGGTGTCGGTGGCGTACGCGAGTTTGTAGGCACTGAGTGCGCTGTCGGCGATTGCCACGCCGCACGGGTTGGCATGCTTGACGATGACGCAGGCGGGTTGCTCGAAGGTCTTGACGCATTCCCATGCCGCATCGGCGTCGCCGATGTTGTTGTAGGACAGCGCCTTGCCCTGCAACTGGGTGTAGTCTGAAATGCCGCCCGCTACCGGATTCAGGTCGCGGTAGAACGCGGCGTCCTGGTGCGGATTTTCGCCGTAGCGCATGTCCTGCACCTTGGCGAAGTTGAAGTTGATCTGTGCCGGGAAGGCGCTCTTTGCCCCGTCGCTGTCGATCGCGGTGAGATAGTTGCTGATGGCGGAATCGTAGGCGGCTGTGTGCGAAAAGGCCTTTTTCGCCAGATCGAAGCGCGTCGCATCGGAAACCGCGCCGTCGTTGGTCTGCATCTCGGACAGAATGTCGGCGTAGTCGGTCGGGTCGGTAACGATCGCGACATGAGGGTGATTCTTCGCCGCCGCGCGCACCATGGTCGGCCCGCCGATGTCGATATTCTCGATGGCATCTTCCAGCGAGCAGCCGGGCTTCGCCACCGTCGCGGCAAACGGGTACAGGTTCACCACCACCAGGTCGATGGTTGGAATGTCGTGTTCTTCCAGCGTGGCCACATGTTCCGGCAGATCGCGCCGCGCCAGGATGCCCGCATGAACTTTCGGTTGCAGCGTCTTGACGCGGCCGTCGAGCATTTCCGGGAAGCCGGTGTAGTCGGCCACTTCGGTGCAGGGCACGCCGTTGTCGGCGAGCAGTCTGGCGGTGCCGCCGGTGGAAAGGATGTTTACGCCGAGCTGTTGCAGGCCCTGTGCGAATTCGAGAACGCCGGATTTGTCCGACACGCTGATGAGCGCTTGTGTGATGGCAGTCATGATGGTTCCAGGCTGAATAAAAATCTAGGCGATGCCGTGTTGCTGCATCTTCTTGCGCAGGGTGTTGCGGTTGATGCCGAGCATTTCTGCCGCACGCGTCTGGTTGCCGCCGACATGTTCCAGCACCATTTCGAGCAGCGGCTTCTCGACGCAGCTCATCACCATGCTGAACATGCCGCAGCAGGGTTTCTCGCCGTCGAGATCCCTGAAATACTCTTTGAGTGTTTTGCGCACGTGGCGCGCCATATCATTCTCGTTCACCAGACAATCGCTCATGCCGCCAGCCTTTCGATGTAATGCAGTTGCGCTCCGTGCTGCGTTTGTTGATCAAAAAAATCGTCCACTGCCGCCATCTGCCCGGCAGGGCTTTCCAGCTGATTCATCCGGTGGCGGAACTGTGCCGAGCCGGCCAGTCCTTTGGTGTACCAGGCAATATGCTTGCGCGCCACGCGCAACCCGGTGTGTTCGCCGTAAAAGTCATACAGTGCCCCGACGTGTTCGGCCAGCACCTGCCGGATCTCGGCAATTTCCGGCGCGGGCAGGTGTTCGCCGGTGTTCAGGAAATGTTCGATCTCGCGAAACAGCCACGGGCGGCCTTGCGCCGCACGACCGATCATGACCGCATCCGCGCCCGTATGCTGCAATACGAAGCGTGCCTTCTCGGGTGTGGTGATATCGCCATTGGCGATGACGGGGATGGAGACACCGGCCTTTACCGCCGCGATGGTATCGTATTCAGCTTCACCGGTGTAGGCGCAGGCGCGGGTGCGTCCGTGAATGGCCAGCGCCTGGATGCCGGCCGCTTCGGCGATTTGTGCAATGCGCACGGCGTTGCGGCTGGTTTTGTCCCAGCCGGTGCGGATTTTCAGCGTAACCGG
>JBFKMJ010000114.1:0-5112 GCA_041629915.1 Gallionella sp. | reverse complement strand
GTTTTATCCCGATCTGGAATTTTGCACCGACAACGGGGCGATGATTGCCTTCGCCGGGGCGCTGCGTCTCGCACGGCAACAGGTCAACAAGGGCTACCGTTTCAATGTCAAGCCGCGCTGGAATCTCGCGGAAATCGCCGGGCACCCCTGAGCTTTGGCGTTGGCACACTTCGACATTCGCCGCTTGCGGCACAGGCCGAAATCGGTTCAAATTGCGCCAATGGAACAACACGACCAGCATGACATCCTCATTCAGGCACAGGTAAGTTACCTGCCTGAGCAGTCCGACGAGTCGGGCAGCCGCTTTGTGTTCTCCTACACCATCACCATCACCAACCTCGGCAACAGCACCGCCAAACTCATCAGCCGCCACTGGATCATCACCGATGCCAACAACCACGTGCAGGAGGTGCGCGGACAGGGCGTGGTCGGCGAACAACCGTTGCTCAAGCCGAACCAGAGCTTCGAATACACCAGCGGCACTGTATTGACCACCCAGGTCGGCACGATGCGCGGCAGCTACCAGATGCAAACCGTCGACGGTGCACAGTTCGATGTCGAAATTCCGCAATTTGTGCTGAGTGTGCCGCGTGTATTGCATTAGCTTCCCTGCCGGCATGCGCTTCAGGGCTGCGCTGTTGCCGCTGGTTTTTCTGGCGGCCTGTGTCGCGCCGCCGGTTGCGCCACCCCCGCCGGTCGTGCCGCCCGTTGCGCTTCCTGCCGCGCCATTTGCAGTAAGCAAATGGGAGATGCTGCCGGACTGGCAGACCATAGACATGCAACCCAGCTGGACAGCCTTTCTGCAAAGCTGCCGCGCGTTGAAAAACAAGCCGGACTGGCAGGAAACATGTGCTCGCGCCGACGGCCTGGTGCAGCCGGATAACGCCACGTTGCGCAGTTTTTTCGAGGAAAGTTTCACGCCCTACCAGGTGTTCAATCCGGACGGCTCGTCGCAAGGCATGATCACCGGCTACTATGAACCCAGACTGAGTGGCAGCCGCGTCAGGACGGACCGCTTCCGCTATCCCCTGTATGCCGTGCCGGACGACATGCTGACCATTGATCTGAGTGAGGTGTACCCGCAGCTGAAGGGGATGCGCCTGCGCGGCCGACTGCAGGACCGGCGTATCGTGCCCTATTACGATCGCGCCGAAATCGACACGGGCAAGGCCGCACTGCAAGGCCGTGAATTGTTCTGGGTGGAAGATGCGGTGGACCTGTTCTTCCTGCACATCCAGGGTTCGGGGCGCATCGAATTGCCGGACGGCAGCCTGGTGAAGGTGGGTTATGCCGAACAGAACGGCCATCCCTATGTCTCCATCGGCAAAAAACTGGTCGAAATGGGCGAGCTGAAACTCGAAGAGGCCTCGATGCAGGGCATCAAGGGCTGGGCACAGCAATATCCGGAAAAGCTTGCTGCGCTACTGGCACAAAACCCCAGTTATGTGTTTTTCCGCGAACTACCGAGCGGGCTTTCCGCTCCGCTCGGCGCGCTGGGCGTGCCACTGACCGAGGCATACAGCATTGCGGTGGATCCGCGCACCGTTCCGCTCGGTGCGCCGGTTTTTCTCTCAACCACCCATCCGAACAGCAGCGCCCCCCTGAATCGACTGATGCTGGCGCAAGACACCGGCGGGGCCATCAAGGGAGCAGTACGCGCCGACTTCTTCTGGGGTTTCGGTGAGCAGGCGGGCGCCCAGGCAGGGCGCATGAAGCAAAGCGGTCAGATGTGGGTACTGTTTCCGAAGGGAGCGGAACCGGCGCTCAATTAACGATATGCACCTGGTCGCGCCCATGACGCTTTGCATCATACAGTGCCACCTCGGCTAGCTTGATCAACTCATCCCTCGACGTATCGCGATAAGGCACGCGTGAGACCCCGCCAATAGTGATCGTGACAATCCCGGACTGGGAATCACCATGTGGGATATTCAGTGCGCGCACTTTTGCACAAAGCTGCTGGGCATGGTACTGCAGGTCCTGGATATTGGTGCCGAGCGATGCCACCGAGAACCGTTCCCCGCCAAAACGTGCGGCACAATCCGAAGACCGCGAGAAGGATTTGGCAATACAGTCCCCGACGATACGCAAACACTCATTGCCGGCATTCACACCGTAGCGCTGGTTGAATAAGCCGAATTGATCCAGATCGATCATCAGCACCGACAACTCACTGTGAGTACGCTGTGCGGTGGAAAAAAAACTGGCCAATTCCTCATCGAAGCGGCGGCGATTGCTGATGCCGATCAGGGGATCGGTATAGACCAGTGCGTTCAGTTGCCTGTTAAGCGTGTTCAGGTCCAGCCCGGTTTCATGCAGGTGCTGCTCGAGCAGCACCGTGGCGGTCACATCCTTCTGGATGCCGATGTAGTGCGTGAGCTTGCCGTCGGCGTTGTGCACCGGAGAGATGCTCAGCTCGTTCCAGAACATCGTGCCGTCCTTGCGGTAATTGCGCAAGGTCACCAGACAGCTCTCGCCGCGCGACAAGGCATCATGCATGATGCCTATCTCTGGTTGGCTGGTATCATCACCCTGCAGGAAACGATAATTCTTCCCGATCACCTCGGCGGCCACATAACCGGTCATCTGTTCGAAGCCCGCGTTGACATAGACAATCGATTGATCGCCCCCCTGCACGTCGGCAATGGTGATGCCGTCATGCGATTCATTGATCGCCTTGGCCAGCAAGTCGCGAGAAATTTCTTTTGCAGCTTCCATATCGATCTAGTTACCTGTTGATTCGTTTAGACGTTTTTCCAACTCGTCCGCAGGCAGATAGCCCGGAACCTGCACACCGTTGCCGAATATCAGATTGGGCGTTCCGGTAACGCGCATTTTTCTGGCCAGCGCAGCCAGTTTATCAGAGGGCATCTCACAGCTTGCACTGGCCGGTGCGTTCCGTTTCAGCATCAATTCGTCCCACGCCTTGAACGGATCCTTTGCGCAATACACGTTGCGCACGATTTCACCAGAGCCCTGGAATATCGGGTGCAGGAACAGGTACAGGGTGACATCGTCCACCTTGCTCAACTCGGCCTCCAGACGCTTGCAATAACCGCAGTTCGGGTCGGAAAAGTAAGCCATCTGGCGCTTGCCGCTGCCTTTTACCTTTTTCAGGGCCAGCTCGAACGGCAACTTGTCGAACTCGATGGCAAACAACTGCTGGCGTCGGTCTTCCGTTATATCGCGCCTGCTTTTGATGTCAATCACCCTTCCTTCAAACAGATATTGCCCCTGTTCATCGGTGTACAGGAGTTGGTCGCCAATCACGACCTCGTAAAGTCCCGCGTAGGGTGTTTTCACGACATGATCGACCTTGCCGATATCAGGCAGCCTGGTTTGCAACGACTGACGAATTTCGGCTTCCCCGGCGTAAGCAACTGGCGGCAGCATGGCAAGCAGAAACAGAACGAGGAATTTTTTCATGTGATCCATTTTTGATAAAGAAAGGTTACATCGATTGCTGGCAGTGCCAGGAAAGCATTCAACCCCAAACCGCACATACTGCGCAACAGCCTGACACTCTGTTCGATGCCATTCCTGCCTTTTCGTTCACAGCAACAGCAAGCTATTGCATGACGACATCAGACCAATCTCCCATGCCGCACACGCAAACCCCTGGTCTCCAGCGCACCCATTCCCATCCCGCCATGCGCATGGCAGATTGCGCAGGCCAGCGCATCCGCCGCATCCGGGCCGGGTATACCGGACAGGCTCAACAGGCGCCGCACCATCTCCTGCACCTGCTCCTTTCGTGCATGCCCGTTACCCACCACTGCCTGCTTCACCTGCAACGCGGTGTATTCCGCCACCGGCAGGTTTGCCGACACTGCCGCGCAAATTGCCGCACCGCGCGCCTGCCCAAGCAACAGGGTGGATTGCGGATTGACGTTCACGAACACTTTTTCCACCGCGGCTTGATGCGGTCGATGCTGCGCGATCACCTCGCCCAGAGAGCCCAGTATGACTTTCAGCCGTTCCGGCAGCTCGCCATCGGGCGTTTTGATACAGCCCCCGGCAACATAGCTCAGTTGCTGTCCCTGCTTGTCGATCACCCCGAATCCTGTAATGCGCAGCCCCGGGTCGATACCCAGAATGCGGATTGAGGATTGAGGAGCGAGGATTGAGTCAGTCGGCATGGCGCGTTGAAATGGGGTTTCCTTCGATCTCAGATCTCAGGTCATCTACCCACGCCCCCTCAATCCTCAATCACCGCTGTCGTATACACTTCCTGCACGTCATCCAGATTCTCCAGCGCATCAAGCAACTTCTGCATCTTCACCGCATCGTCGCCGGAAAAAGTCACCTCGTTGGTGGGCTTCATGGTGACTTCGGCAAGCTCGGGCTTGTAGTCCGCCGCTTCCAGCGCCTGCTTCACCGTGACAAAATCGTTGGGTGCGGTGATCACCTCGATGCTGCCATCATCGTTGGTCGAGATGTCTTCCGCACCCGCATCCAGCGCGACTTCCATCAGGCCGTTCTCGTCGGTGCCCGGCGCAAAAATCATCTGTCCACAATGGTTGAACAGGAACGCCACCGAGCCATCCGTGCCCAGATTGCCGCCGTTCTTGGAAAAGGCGTGGCGCACTTCCGCAACCGTGCGCGTCTTGTTGTCGGTCATGTAGTCCACCATTACCGCCGCGCCATTGATGCCATAACCCTCGTAGCGCAACTCCTCGTAATTCACTCCTTCGAGCTGCCCGCTACCGCGCTTGATGGCATTTTCAACGGTATCCTTCGGCATGTTGTTTTCGCGCGCCTTCTCGATGGCCAGTCGCAGGCGCGGATTGGCGCCCGCATCGCCCCCACCCATGCGGGCGGCAACCGTAATTTCCTTGATCAGGCGCGTGAAGATTTTGCCGCGCTTGGCGTCCTGCTTGCCCTTGCGGTGTTGTATGTTTGCCCACTTGCTATGCCCAGCCATATTGCTCTCCAGAAAAAATGCCGCTCGATGGTATCATTTTCGCCCAGTTAACCCAATATGAACCCGACCTGGCGGGGCCGAAGCAAGAAAAAACCCAGTTAGCTATTAACCAACTGGGTTTATGTTTACATACTTAAGTTCGGTACATTCTAGAACGGGATATCGTCGTCGAAATTGTCGAAGCTTCC
>JBFKMJ010000113.1:0-5173 GCA_041629915.1 Gallionella sp. | reverse complement strand
CGGATGTTCAGGCTCTTCGACGGATCAAGCAGGAAATCGCCGCGCCCGATTTGCGTCAGATGCAGACCAGGAATCGGCATTAGTGCGAGACCGTGATTCCCATGCGGCTGAACGCTTCCTTCAGTCCTTCGGACATGCTCGCGCGCGTGGTGATATTGCTGAAGTCGATGTTCAGGCTGACCAGTGCGCGCGCGATCTCTGGATTGATGCCGGTGACAATCGCATTCGAGCCCATCAGTTGCACCGCATGCACGATCTGGATCAGATGGTGGGAAATCTGCGAATCGATGCTCCTGACCCCGGTCAGATCGATGACAACCGCCTTGGCGTGTTCCTTCGAAATGCGGTTGAGCAGGGATTCCATCACCAGCATGGTGCGGTTCGAGTCGAGCGTGCCGATGATGGGCAGGGTCAGTACGCCATCCCAGATCTCGGTGATCGGGGTGGAGGTCTCCCGCAGCTCTTCCTGTTGCGCCTGCAGAACGCTCTCGCGTTCCTCGAGGTAAGCGCGGTAGATGGCTATCAGCAGCTCGTTGAAGACGGTGACAAAATAAAGCAGCACCGAGCGCGACTGGCTGAAATCGATGCCGCTGGTTTTTTGCAGCGCGTCAATAATTGAAAGCCGAACCGACTGGGTGTAGCGAACCACGTCTTCCACATGGCCGCCGCGCATCAGCACCCTTTGCGCCAGATTGCCGAAAAACACCTTCATCGCATCGATCTCCGGTGAAGCCATGTCTGTCGGGTCTTTCGAGCCCAGCAGGGAGTCAATGAGACTTTCAAGTTCCTGGCTGAAATCGGCAACTTCTTCATGATCCATCAGCTTGTTGTCACCACAGAAAAACAGCAGCCCGGGTGCCTCAAGTTCGGGCGCAATGCCGCTGACATTGAGCTTGAACAGTTCTTTTACTTTTGCGCTGAGATTTTGTTGCGTTGCCATGTTTCCTCCCTGGGTTGTTTTTAGACTGATGAGACACAAATTGATTGATCGTCCGATACGCGCCCCATGATGTTGCCGAGCGTGTAGGCGATCAGTTGCGGATGCTGGTTGTATAGCCCGGTAAAATTGCCAAGATCGAAGTTGCGCCGGATGCCATCGCTGGCCGTGATCACTACCCCGCGTCGGGTAAGTGTTGACTGGAACAGGGCGGCGGTCCGGTGTTCCCGGCCCAGAATGCCCGGCGCAAAGGCCATGTGCTGCATTTCATTCTGGTCGTAGATATGGGCGTGCATATCGCCGACGCCCAGCAGTTGTAGGCCGTGCGATTGGGTGTCAATTTCACAGGCCACCCCTACCGCGCCGCGGGTGGAGACAATCTGCTGATCCACGCTCGCCAGCATGGATTCAATATTGTCATGATGGGAAACCTGGGTGGCCAGATTCGAAGTGGCAATCTGCGCTTCCTGGCCATGCCCGAGGCCGTCAAGGTGCAGCCAGCGCAGCCGGCCATTCTTGTTCTGCAAATAGATGCGGTCGCCGTTATAACGCGTGTCGGAAAGGGAGCGGGAAAAAAGTCCGATGTCATTGCCCAGCGGGCGTTGGTCGCTGTCGCCAACATGAAAGCGGGCGAGAAATACCGTCCCGCTCCACCTCGGCACCTGCCCGGGGGCTTGGCATTGCGTGTAGAAATAGGATTCGTCACTCAGACGGCGAATGGCGCCCAGCCCCTGACCGAAGGTGTTCGAGGAAGAAAAGCCATCCCGCTCGGCCTGTCCCATATTGGCAATGCCCGGGCCGTAATCCAGCGACAGAATGTCCAGCACCGAACCGGGTTGCTGCCAGATCTGCACCATCCCGTGCCCTTCGGCATGTTTGATGTTGTTGCTGGCCAGTTCGGCGGCAACCAGCAGCATGTTTTCGCGTTTCAAATCCGGCAGTTTGTAACGATTGGCGATGGCAAACAATTTCGAACGCAGCAGGACCAGGGCGCTTTCATCCCCGGTCGTGCCGTGATGGAGCAGTTTGCAGTCTGTCGCACTATCAATAATTTTCAACATGATTCCCCGGCCATTTCCAGACAGGGAAATTCGCATTCCCCGTTAAATTGTGAAGCACATAAATCGACTATCGATTGCCCCCGGCCGCGGTGTTTTGCCTGATACAGCGCGCTGTCGGCACGGCGGATGAATTTCTGCAAGGTCAGGTCGCCCGGCGTACTCCGGTTGATCGAGGTAATGCCGATGCTTACCTTGTTTTTCATCATCTCCAGCACCTGCCTTGACTTGTTGCAGGCATGGGGATAATCGGCAAAGATGATCACGGCAAACTCGTCACCGCCGAATCGAAAGGCAAAATCCACATCTTCACGGATTACATTGCGCAACACATCCGCCATCTTGCATAGATGTTCGTCGCCGACCTGATGGCCGAACTTGTCGTTGACTTCCTTGAAGTGGTCGAGGTCGAGAAACAGAAGCGACAGCGGTGAATCCTTCTGGCGCATGGTGTGCAGAAACACCTGTTTTATCCTGGTGTCGAAAGCGCGCCGGTTAAGCAAGCCGGTCAGCCCGTCGGTTTCGGCCTGACGCGAGATTTCCAGCAGCTCGATCTGGCGTCGCTTCAGGGATTGCTGCAACACCTCGAGTTCTTTTTCGGCATTCTCGCGCGCCATATTGAAATGGCGCATCATCTCCACGTTGCGCTGCAGCAGTATCTCCGGATCGATCAGCGCGATCGAGTTTTCCATAAAAGCGCGTAGCTCAGCGACCCGTTCCGCTGCGGGCGGGTTGGCCAGGCTTGCAATCAGGGTTTGTTCCGAGTCGTCGAATTTTGCGGTCAATTGCCGCTCCTTCAGCAGCAGGCTGACCGGCACGGGGCGACCGGATGCTGCGCCGGCGCGGCGCAGTTTTTCCAGCAGTTTGAGCAAAGCGAGCGAGGCGGCAAAAACATTCCCGCCGAGCTGGTCCACGCTTTGCAGCGCCAGGTTGACGAAATTCTGCAGGTCCGGCTCGATCGCAAGCGTCTGCTTCAGAATTTCCTCGGTATCAACCAAGCCACACCCCCCTCGTTGCGTTTGCCTTATCACGGCAATACTTTATTGAGCAAGCAAAACATCGGGTCGGAAAACGGGCAATCCAGCCGGCATGGCGCCATGCCATGGGGAGTGCATCAATCCTGCGGGGGAGATTGGAGAGCCGGGATGAAACCTGGAGGAAGCCTGATTATGCGTGACAGGACAAATACTCAAGTTCGTCTGGCAATTCAATCGCCCTAGGATAACTCCCTTAGGCCATAAACTTTGCGCCCCCGCCTTTCAGTCGGGTTTGCCCTTTTCAGACTTTGGCGGAGCCTATCAACTTGCGGTGTGGGGTGTCAAGTGGCTGGCTTGTGAACCAGTGATCTGGGCGGTGGTGGGATGCCAGGCTGGTTAGCCATGCAGCTTATCCAGAGGCTCTGGAAATCCCGCTGCTTTCTGTTCAGCGCCGTGTCCGCCACGGCACTGAATCAGGACTCATTTCAGCGAAAGAATCCATGCCACCGTGGTTGCATATTCCTCGTCTGTCATCTTGCCAAGGTTCGCCGGCATGCGGACTTTGCCCCATACGCCAACACTGCCTTTCTTCACTTTCCGGATCAGCTTGGCTTGGGCATTGGCATCGCTTTTATATTTTTTGGCCACCGCCTTGTAGGAAGGCCCGAGAACTTTCCTGTCCACAGCATGGCAGCTAAGGCAGCCGGCATTTTTTGCATTTTCCAATCCGCCGGCAACGACTGGTGTGCTGAGACAGCACGTGAAAATTCCTGCGATAATCAATAACTGTTTCATTCTATTTCCTTGAAATGATAAATCTCTGGTGATGCCTGGATTAAGGCGGCATCTCGTCAAGGCAGAGGCTGTGTTACGCGTAACGTTTGGCCTGCCTGCAGCGTTGACGTAGCCGTGGCAATCAATCACTGGCTGCCTCCGGAACGTATGAGGCTACGCTGTGTTTCTGACAAGTTTCCCATCCGCCCCAAGTGTGGAACCCTGAAGTACGAGTAGCCGCCTGACGGTGAGTCGCTGATGCCAGAGATAAGCCGGATTTTTTGGTGAAGGACTGTGCGAAACAGTCCTTGTAGAGAAACTGTCGTTACAAACCAGTCACATGATACAAAGTTTTCCAAACTAAGGAAAAGGCCTGCATCGCTGCAAGCCTTTATTTTGTTGGTGGCCCGGGGCGGAATCGAACCACCGACACAAGGATTTTCAATCCTCTGCTCTACCGACTGAGCTACCAGGCCATTTTCTGCATTTTCCGGCCAGCCAGACAAGTTGGCCAGCTTCGGAAGCGGCGCATTATACCGGTAACCTGACAAATGACAAACGTCACCGTGGAATCGAATTGCTTTGCCAACCGGAAATGCATTGGAGTCATTCCACGGGCGCGGCAGACTTCCATGTCAAATCAAGTTCGCGCGCAGCCTTCACGTCGTCGAGGCGGCGTACCGGCATGGTGTGCGGTGCGCTTTTCACCAGTTCCGGCGTGGCATGGGCTTCGTCGCGGATTTCCTTCATCGCGCTGACGAAGGCGTCCAGCGTTTCCTTCGACTCGGTCTCGGTCGGCTCGATCAGCAGGCACTCCGGCACCAGCATCGGGAAGTAGGTGGTGGGCGGATGGTAGCCCTTGTCCAGCAGGCGTTTTGCCACGTCCATCGCGGAGATGCCGGTGGCATCCTTAAGCTCTTTCAACGACACGATGAATTCATGGCTGGCGCGGCGTTGCGGAAAGGCGATGGTGAAGCCGGCCTTGTGCAATTCCGCCATCAGATAGTTGGCATTCAGCGTGGCGAAATCCGCGACGCGGTGCATGCCTTCCGCGCCTAGCATGCGCGCGTACACGTAGGCGCGCAGCAATACGCCGATGTTGCCGCCGAAAGCGGAAAGCTGGCCAATGGATTGCGGCAGGTCTGCTTCGGTGAGGTAGCGGTATGCTCCCTCACCCTCGGCCCCGTGAGAACTCCCACTCCCTGTGGGAGAGGGTTGGGGTGAGGGAGAAGAGGGGAGTTTGGCAACCACCGGCAACGGCAGGAACGGCAGCAGGCGTTGTGCCACGCCGACCGCGCCCGCGCCCGGCCCGCCGCCGCCGTGCGGCGTGGAGAAGGTCTTGTGCAGATTCATGTGGATCACGTCGAAGCCCATGTCGCCGGGCTTGACCCTGCCGAGAATCGCGTTCAGGTTCGCGCCGTCGTAAT
>JBFKMJ010000112.1:0-5204 GCA_041629915.1 Gallionella sp. | reverse complement strand
GCGTGCGGGTCGGCGAGGTATTTGCCGGTGAGCCAGCCGAACGCCAGCGGGCTGTAGGCGAGCAGCCCGACCTGCGCGTGGCGGCAGACTTCCGCCAGCCCGGCTTCGAAGCTGCGGTTCATCAGGTGGTAGGCGTTCTGTATCGAAACAATCTTCGGCAGGCCGAGTGATTCGGCGCAACGCACGAATTCGGAAACGCCCCACGGCGTTTCGTTGGACAGACCGATGTGGCGCACCTTGCCTGCCCGCACCAGCTCCGCCAGTGCCTGCAGTTGCTCGGCGACGGGCACGCTGTCGCGCTCCTGTGCCGCGTCGTAGTTGGTCGCGCCGAACATCGGCACGTAGCGGTCCGGCCAGTGTATCTGGTACAGGTCGACGTAATCGGTCTGCAGGCGGCGCAGGCTGCCCTCCAGCGCCGCGTTGAGCTGTTCGCGGTTGATGCGCGGGCCGTTGCGTATCCACGAAAAACCGCGCGCCGCGCCGGTGATCTTGGTGGCGATGATGAGCCTGTCGCGCGCCTGATGTTTCAGCCAGGTGCCGATATGGTTTTCGGTGCGGTGCACGGTTTCGGCGCTCGGCGGGACGGGATACATTTCGGCGCTGTCGATGAAGTTCACGCCGCGCGCCACCGCCAGGTCGAGTTGCGCGTGTGCCTCGGCTTCGCTGTTCTGTTCGCCGAAGGTCATGGTGCCGAGGCCCAGTGCCGACACCCGCAGATCGCTTGCGCCCAGTTGCCGGTATTCCATGCTTACTCCTGTGAGATTCTTGCGGCGATTGTTTTCAGCACATCCTGGGACAAGTCATTCAGCGGGAAGCGCCGCGCATTGACCAGTTGAATATAGTGGCGCGAGGTCGCACGGAAATAGCTCGGGTCATAGTGCAGTGACAGTAATTCGGATACGAAGGCGGGAAAATCGCCGGCCCGAATCAGCGCAGCCCAGTGTTCCAGTTGCTTGCTGCCGTGAAAACGGTGCAGTGCCTGCAGGCGCTCAATCAGGATTTTCGGGTTTGCGGTGAAATGCTGGTAGTCCTTCAGCAGTTCGGCAACGCGCACCTCCAGAGGCACCTCCAGCACCAGGCATTCTCCGGCATGCATTGCGGTGAGCAGTCCGGCAGGCAGGGTGATGTTGCCGATCTTGCTGCTCTCCGCTTCCACGTACACAGGTCGTGCCGGGTCAAGGTTTTGCAGGGTTTGCAGCAACAGGCTGTCGAACTGCTTTTGCGAGGGTTGCGCCTGTTCCGGCAATTTGCCCAAAACCGAGCCGCGATGCTGCGCCAGCCCTTCCAGGTCGAGAACCTGTTGTTTGTTGTTGGGCTGTCCGCTGTCTGCCAGCGCCGCGAGCAGGCGGCTCTTGCCCGATCCGGTCGGGCCGCAGATCACGCAGAAATTCAGGTGTTGCGGCAGTTCTTCCAGTTTTTCCAGTACGTCGCGGCGATAGGCCTTGTAGCCGCCCTCCAGTTTGCACGCCGACCAGCCGATCTGCGCCAGTATGATGGACATCGCGCCGCTGCGCTGCCCGCCGCGCCAGCAATAGATCAGCGGATGCCAGGATTTCGGATGGTCGCGGAAGGTGGTCTGCAGATGCCGGGCTATGTTCTTCGCGACCAGCGCCGCGCCAACCTTGCGCGCCTCGAACGGCGACACCTGTTTGTACAGCGTGCCGACGGTGATACGCTCCTCGTCGGACAGCACCGGGCAGTTGATTGCGCCGGGAATGTGGTCTTCGGCGAATTCAGACGGCGTGCGCACATCGATAATTTCGTCAAATTCACCGAGCTGTGATAGGTTTGCGGTTCTGAACAACATTGAGAATAAGGAACAACTTGTGTCCGAAGTGAAGTTGACCCAATTGTCGCACGGCGGCGGCTGCGGCTGCAAAATCGCACCAGCGCTGCTGCGATCCATTCTGGGTGACGCGAAGGAAAAAATGCCGTTCCCCGACCTGCTGGTCGGCAAGGAGACCAGCGACGATGCGGCGGTATATCGCCTGAACGACCAGCAGGCGATTATCGCGACCACGGATTTTTTCATGCCGATCGTGGATGACCCGTACGACTTCGGGCGTATCGCCGCAACCAATGCGCTGTCCGACATCTATGCGATGGGCGGCGCGCCAATCATGGCGCTGGCGATCGTCGGCATGCCGATCAGCAAGCTGCCGACCGAATCCATCCGCGCCATCCTGCAGGGCGGCGAGGCGGTATGCCAGGCCGCCGGCATCCCGCTGGCAGGCGGACATTCCATCGACTCGCCCGAACCGTTCTACGGCCTGGCGGCACTGGGCATCGTGCATCCGGACCGGCTGAAAAAGAACAGCAGCGCGCAGGCGGGCGATGTGCTGATACTCGGCAAGGCGCTGGGCGTGGGCATACTGGCGGCGGCGCTGAAGCAGGGCGCGTTGTCCGCCGACGGCTACGCGCAACTCGTCGCCACCACCACCCAGCTCAATACGGTGGGCAGCGCGCTGGGTATGCTGGAAGGTGTGCATGCACTGACCGATGTGACCGGATTCGGGCTGCTCGGGCATCTGCTGGAAATATGCCGCGGATCAAGGCTGGGCGCCGGGCTGGAATTCGAACGGATTCCCGTCCTGTCCGCCGCCCTGCCGCTGGCGCAGCAAGGCTGCGGCCCCGGCGCGACCGAACGCAATCTGGCGAGCTACAGACATGAGGTGGATTTCGATGCGCGCCTGCAGGAATGGCAGCGCCGCCTTCTGGCCGACGTGCAGACCAGCGGCGGTCTGCTGGTGAGCGTCGCGGCGGCGGCGGCGGACGAGGTGCTGGAAATCTTTCATCGCGGCGGATTCGAACAGGCGATGGTAATTGGATCGATGCGGCAGGGTGCGCCGCGCGTGTCAATAGTCTGAGTATTTCCTTGCGCTGCCGCGCACCTGATCCGCCGGATATTTGAGCGCGTTCTTTTCCAGCTTGTGCTGCGCGGCATCAAACAGATCGATGCCCAGCCTGTCCGACAGGCGCACCAGATAGAGCAGGATGTCGGCCAGTTCTTCGCCGACCGCCTGCCGGTCATCGGCGGGCAGCTCGGCCGACTGCGCCTCGGTCAGCCACTGGAAATGTTCCATCAGTTCGGCGGCTTCCACCATCAGTGCCATGCTCAGGTTTTTCGGCGAATGAAACTGATCCCAGTCGCGTGCTTCGGCGAAGGCGCGCAGCTGGTCGCGCAACATCAGTAGATCGGGTTGGTTGGGCATGGTGTGTCTCCAGTGTGAGAATGACAGGCGTTACAAATTTCGCTGAACTATACCAGTCGCATGGCAAGATTGCGCGCGTGCCGAATGGGTTGAAACGCGTCAGGATATGACAGGAGCTGAAACAGGATGATGTGGAGTCAGGCAATCGTAAAAGGCAGGCTGAACAAGGTTGGCGACGGTACATGGTCGGGCGATACGTTCAGGGCATCTGCCATCGAAATCGGCGGACAACACCTGCAGGACATCCGCGTCGCCAGGTGCCTGCTCGACTGCATGGAGACAGGCAGGGAAATGGAACTGCTCATTTGCAGCGCACACATTTACGCCGTGCGAGTCGACGCGAAAGTCTGCAAGGAAGGCGCGCTCAGGCAACTGGGCTGGGCGCTGCTGGTAGTCGCGGTGCTGGGCTGGATATTTGTTCCGCTGGCCGCCGCTGCCTTCATCTTCATCAGAAGGGCATTTGCCATTTACGCGTTCTAGCAGCCTGCATGTCTGCCCGGATTTTTTCGTCAATTTAAATTTCTGGTTCATCTGACAATTACGTGGGTAAAAGCTAATCTATCGCCTCTATCTGTTTTGGGAGACGAGCGATGGAAAGCAAAGAACTGTACCGGCACCTGCTGGGTATCAATGAGCCGTGGACGGTAGATCGTGTTGATCTGGATATGACGCAAGGCCGGGTTGATGTGTATGTGAGCCATGACAAAGGCGTGCGCTTTGCCTGCCCGGAGTGCGGACAGGAGCATGCCGTTTATGACCACTCTGTGGAGCGGGTTTGGCGGCACCTGGACAGCTGCCAATTCATGACCTACCTGCATGCCAGTCCGCCGCGCGTGTCGTGTTCTGAGCATGGCGTTCGGCAAGCGCGCCTGCCATGGGCGGATGAGGGTAGTCGTTTTACCCACCTGTTCGAGGCGCTGGCGGTGAATGTGTTGCTGGCAGCCAACATCGAACGTGCCGCAGGATTGTTGCGTATCAGCTGGGATCAGGCGTGGCACCTGATGGAACGCGCAGTATTGCGCGGACGTGCTGCCAAGGGCGATGTGCTGCCCAAGCAGATCGGTGTGGACGAGAAGGCCATCGCCAAGGGGCATCAGTACATGACCTTGGTCTGTGACTTGGACAAGGCGACGGTGGAATACGTTGGCGAGGGGCGCCGTGAAGAAAGTCTGGGCGCCTACTTTAAAGCCTTTGGTACGGAACGCTGTGCAGAAATAGAAGCGATCAGCCTTGATATGTGGCCTGCCTTCATTAACGCCTGTCGAGACGGCGTGCCGGAGGCGAATGACAAGATGGTGTTTGACCGCTTCCACATCATGCGCCATGTCGTCGAGGCGGTGGACAAGGTCAGGAAGCAGGAACACAAGGCGCTGATGAATAAAGGAGATACGACGTTGGTCAAGAGCAAATACCTGTGGCTGACCAATCCGTCCAACATGACCGAGCAAGCCAAAACGCGTTTCAAGGAACTGCAAAGAAGCGAGCTCAAGACAGGCCGCGCGTGGGCGCTCAAGGAAGTGCTGCGGGAGTTGTGGAGCTACACCTCTGCGGCCTGGGCGTTGAAGTTCTGGAAGCGTTGGTACTTCTGGGCGACGCACAGCCGCCTGCAGCCGATGATCGCGGCTGCGAAGTTGATTGCGCGGCACTTGCCGAATGTGTTGACCTATTTCAAACATCGCATCACCAATGCTGTGGCGGAAGGGTTGAACTCAAAGATTGCAACTGTACAAAAACGTGCCTGTGGATTCAGGAATCGAGACCATTTCAAGATCGCCATCTATTTCCACTGCGGCGGACTTGATCTGTATCCGGCTCAGGTCACCCACGGGAAAGTCGGATGAACCATTTTTTAAACATGGTTTGCGGCATGCGAGCCTATATGCTATAGAATCCGCCAGGCAGTGATGAGTTGTTGAATCAACCTCGTACAGAATGTGAAAATTCCACTCATATCTTCGTTATTGAGATCCAGAAATCATGACGCCAGCTGGT
>JBFKMJ010000111.1:0-5223 GCA_041629915.1 Gallionella sp. | reverse complement strand
TGCACACGCTGTTGCGCAGCACGCAACTCCAGCCAATGCGGTCATAGCCGAAATTTTCGAAAAAGCGCAAATAGCTGCGCTGGATTGCGGCTGCCGCTCCTGCACCGCCCAGTGCGGAAATGTTCTGCACCGCCCTTTGACTGATCTTTCTGGGATAGTTTCCGGCGCTGCTGGCGATGCGCGCGTCGAAGCGCGCCGGTTGCCAGCCCTGCAGCTCCAGATTGTTCACGTCCACATCAATGCGCCCCTGCATGTTGCCGAAGGAAAAGGTGCGCGTCAGCAAATCGAGATCGAGTTCGCGCATGTTCAGGTTGCCGGACAGATGCGGCGCGCGCCCGAACGGGTCGGCCAGTTTGAGCTGCGTCGCCACCACGGTCCCGTCGAACACGCTGAACAGCAGCGTGCCATCCATGCTGATTTCATTGCCATCGTAACTGACTCTGGGAATATGCCCCGCCAGCATGCCGTGCATCTTTGGCCAGCCCGCCGCGCGGCTGAGTTGCTCCATCGAAATGCTGTCGAGTGTGGCGGCAAATTGCCAGTGCCACGCCGCATCTTGCTGATGCAGTCTGAGATTCCCCAGCTCAAGCCTGCCATCCAGAACCGGCAACGCGGCCTGTACCACGTCGAATTCCATGCCGTGCATCTGTACCGTCCACTGACCGCCGCCCAGCGGTGCACCGAGCAGTGCGCCGCCGGCAAAGGCGATGTCGGCCGTGCGTGGCACATCTGCCTGCCAGTCAATTTCGCTGTTCACGCCGAGCAGCGCGAAGCGCTGTTCCGCATCGGCAATGCCCGCATCGCGCAAGGTCAAACGCAGCGATTGCGTCGCGCCGCCGCGATAAAGCCAATCCACACCAGCATGGCCATACAGGTTCGATTCGGCCAGCGTGCCTTTGCCAAGAAACGGTCTGACATAGTCGGCGAACAGCTTGCCCAGCGCGATATTTTTGCCGCGCACAGTCGCGTCCAGCAACCGATCCTGCTCGCCGTCCCACAGGACCGCGAATTGCACGCGCCCGACTTCCGGCAAATCGACTGTCGCCTGCTCAACCCTGAAATACGTTCCATCGTGGCTGCCGGATGCGCTCAGGCTGCGCCCGCCGCCGCCCAGATACAGCGGCTGCCAGAACATCTCGCCGGATTGCCAGGCCATCTCGGTCTGCCAGTTCCACGTGGCAAGCTTGCGTGTCGCACCCAGTTTGATTGTCCCGTGCAGGTTCTCTGCCGCATGCAGCCCGCTGGCATCGCTGAATGCGATTTCTTTCAGTTGCGCATCGACGTTGAGCGCATTCATGCCGGAGGCATCGCCGCTTACGCGGAATGTGCCGCTCATTGCGCCGTGTGTCAGCTGCGGCAGGGCGGATGGCAGGAATGATGCGAGGCTGTTGCCATCCAGGTTGTGCAGCTGCGCGGAGATTTGCCAGTTGTCGGTATCGAAGCTGTGCCTCAATTCCAGCACCATGCCGGGAAACTGATCCAGCGTGCCGTGGTGGCAGTGCATGCCTGATGTGGAAAGCGTGAAACCTCTGCAGCGCAGGTGCTGCTTATGCAGGTTGCGCTGTTGAATGTGCAGTTCGCCGATGTGCAAATCTGCCGAGCCATTTTCAGGCAGGACCAGCACAAGGTTGCGGGCGGAAAAATCCGGTGCAGCAATGTCGGCAATTTTCAGGGAAATGTCGGTGGCGCCGGCTGCAGGGCAGACAAGCAACAATGCAAACAGAAGAGGCAGAATATATTTGCCGGAACAGCTTTGCCATGACATGGCGGAATCCTTGAAATGCATTTTCGATGTGCGAGTGTCATTCAATCCGTAACCTTCGTCAACGGGGCACAGGGGTGTCGGTAAAAGCGCTGGAGGCATATGTATTTTTTGGATTATTTTTTGCGAACTTCGGCGCGCGGCCTTGCTCATGAAGGTGTTGGTGGTAAGATTGTGGCGGTCATTTGCGAAGGGTTGAGTGTACGCACTGTAAGGATGGTTGTGTCGCTGTGACTGATTCAGCCTGTGAGCCGATGGATTGTTTCGGCGTTGCAAGTTTGATTGGATATGTCTTGATCTTACATCCGGGAGAAATGAATGGATCAGCATTTGGACAAGAATCAGCTTCCAATGGAACAGAGACAGATGAAACGAATCGCCTGGATATATGTGACCATATTCGGGTTGTGGGTCCCGTTGCAGAGCGGCGTGCCGTTTACCTATATTACCGGCATCGAGGCGCAATACAACGCGTGGATAGATACGCTGTCAGGCTGGTTCGTTGTCATTTCTTCCGGATGGCTGTTGTATTTGCTGATGGCCAAAAACATGAAGATGATCAAGCGTTCGGACGAGGCCATCCACCTGAGGAACCGCGCCATCGAATCGAGCGTCAACGGTTTTCTGATCACGAGCTGCGACAAACCGGATCATCCCATCGTCTATGTGAATCCCGCGTTTGAAAGCATAACCGGTTATTCCCGTGAGGAAGTACTCGGGCAGAACCCGCGCTTTCTGCACAGCGAAGACATCACACAACCCGGGCTTGAGGCGATCCGGGCAGCGATCAGGGCGCAGCGCGATGGGAAAGCGGTATTGCGCAATTATCGCAAGGATGGAAGCCTGTTCTGGAATGAACTCAGTATTGCACCCGTAAGGGATGATGCAGGCAAGGCCACTCACTTCATCTGGGTGCAGAATGACATATCGGATGCCAAGCGCTATCAGGAGGCGCTGGAGCATCAGGCGAACCACGACATTCTTACCGGTCTTCCCAATCGAAATCTTCTGCAGGACCGGATCGCCCAAGCCATCGTTTATGCCGAGCGTTCGGCACACATCGTTGCACTGGTGTTTATCGATCTCGACAACTTCAATCTTATCAATGACAGCCTCGGCCATACAGCCGGGGACAAGTTGTTAATAGCGGTCGCGGAAAGACTCAAAACAGGCTTTCGTGCGGTGGATACGGTGGCGAGACTGGGTGGAGATGAATTTGTTCTTATTTTTTATGATCAAACCGGTGAAGAACTCTTTTCCCAGGAAACCGAACGGCTTGCTGAAGTATTTTCGACACCGTTTCATGTCGATGAACATGAAATTTTCGTCACTTACAGCGCGGGCTTCAGTCTTTATCCGCAGGATGGCATGGATGCGGAAACGCTGCTGATGAACGCGGATGTGGCCATGTATCGCGCCAAGGAGCAAAAGGGGAACAGCTTCCAGTTTTATGCTCCGGACATGAACTCCAAGATCAGGGAAAGGCTGGTGCTGGAAAACCATATGCGTTACGCCCTGGAACGCCGGGAATTTGTCTTGATGTATCAACCGCAAGTCAATCCGGTGACGAACCGGGTATTCGGGATGGAAGCCCTTATTCGGTGGAATCATCCGGAGATGGGCGTGATCCCGCCGGAAAAATTTATATCGCTCGCGGAAGAGACAGGCCTGATTGTTCCGATCGGCGAGTGGATTATCAGGACGGCGTGCCGGCAATTAAAGGATTTTCAGGATGCCGGTTTGCAGAACCTGACGGTTGCCGTGAACCTGTCCAGTCGTCAGTTCAAGGAAAACAACCTGATTTCATCCATTACGGAAATATTGCGGGACACTGGCCTGGCAGGGGAATGCCTCGAACTGGAACTGACCGAAAGCATTCTGGTGAACAGTTCCCGGGAAGTCATTTCCATTCTGGACGAACTGAAAAGAATGGGCATCAAGCTCGCCATAGACGACTTTGGCACCGGGTATTCCAGCCTGAGTTACCTGAAGCGCTTTCCGATGGATAAGCTCAAGATTGACCAGTCCTTTGTGAGGGATATCGCGGTTGGCGGTGGCGGCTCGGCCATCGTGAAAGCGATTATCAATATGGGGCATAGCCTGAGCCTGCGTGTTATTGCCGAAGGAGTGGAAACGAAAGAGCAGCTGGATTTTCTGACCAGACATGGCTGCCGTGAGATACAGGGGTATTATTATTCCGGCCCCTTGAGTGCCGAAGCGTTCAAATTATTTGTTGAGCGACACAACAGCCTCGCGGCGTAATGCCGCTGGTTCAACTTCCTTCGAACAGCATTTCCCACAACCGGTTACATGCCGTGGAATCAATTTCACCGGGATTGACGCGGCATGGCGACAGGCTGTCGTTGAGCCGGATGCGGTGTTGCGTCTGGCGCAGGACGCGGTACAGCGATTTGGTCTGTCCGGCAAGTTCGACAGGGATCAGGCCGAGTTCCCCGGCCATCTTGAGCAAAGCCAGATTGCCGATATTGGCGGTCAGTTGCGGGTACTGATGGGCATAGGCGAGCACGAGGTATTGCACCATGAATTCGATGTCCACCATGCCGCCACGGTCGTGCTTGACGTCGAACAGGCCGCTGTCGTTGGGGTGGCCGTCGTGCATTTTCTGGCGCATTTCCAGAATTTCCCTGCGTAATACGGCCCGGTCGCGCGGCTGACACAGTACCTGCTTGCGGATCGCTTCAAAGGCGCGGCCAATTTCCTCATCGCCGGCACTGAAGCGTGCGCGCGTCAGGGCCTGATGCTCCCACATCCATGCCTGGTGCTGCTGGTATTCGGCGAACGCTTCGACTGTGCTGACCAGCAAGCCGCTTGCGCCGTTCGGGCGCAGGCGCAAATCGGTTTCGTACAGGCGGCCGGAAGAAGTGTAACTGCTCAGCATGGAATTGATGCGCTGTCCCAACCGCGCGTAGTTTTCCTGTGCATCCGGATGGTCATCATCGTAGAGGAATATCAGGTCCAGGTCGGAGGCATAACTCAGTTCCTTGCCGCCCAGTTTGCCATACGCGATGACGGCAAATTTCGGCTCATCGCGATGCCGTTTGCGCGCGGTCGCCCAGCTCATTTTTACCACATGGCGCAGCAGCAAATCGGCCAGATCGCTCAGATGATCGCTGAGCTTCTCCAGGGGCAGCAGGCCCTGCAGATCCATTGCCAGCAACTGAAAGGTCTGTTCCTGCTGAACGAGGCGCAGCACATCCAGTTGCCGTTCGGCATCATCGGCATAATCGTCCAGTTGTCTTTGCAGGTTGCGGTCAAGTTGCTGCCATTGAGGTGGCTGATACATCTCACGCGCATCCAGCAACTCGTCGAGCAGCGCCGGATGCTGGGTCATGTACTCGCCGGCCCAGCTGCTGGCTGAGACCATGCGGGTCAAACGCTGCATGGCTTGCGGGTATTCGGCGAGGAAGGCAAGGTAGGCGGCGCGGCGGCTGATCGCCTCC
>JBFKMJ010000110.1:0-5255 GCA_041629915.1 Gallionella sp. | reverse complement strand
CACGATACCGGCAATCACCACGATGAATGACAGGGTGGTCAGATAGGAAAGACCCGGCCCCAACAGATAATGATTAATGAGATAACTGGCGCCTGAAGCCACGGTCAGCACAAAAGTCGTGGCCGCGCCCATGCCAAGCGACGTCTCCAGCTTTTTGGAAACGCCCATAAACGGGCAGAGCCCGAGAATTTTGACCATCACGATGTTGTTTACAAACACCGCGCCAACCAGGATGAGCAGATATTCTGTCATTTACGCACCTTCGAAATCAGGCGTGGATTATCTCCTGATTCACATGTCGCTTCAACTGGCGGCTTCAATTGCATGTGAAAAAGCGAAACTGGTGCCGCTTGTCGGATTCGAACTGACGACCTACCGCTTACAAGGCGGTTGCTCTACCAACTGAGCTAAAGCGGCGTGGAAAATATACAAGAATCCATGTGAGTGGTGGGTCGGCCGAGATTCGAACTCGGGACCAACGGATTAAAAGTCCGCTGCTCTACCGGCTGAGCTACCGACCCGCTCGCAAAGGAGCGCGAATTATACGGATTTGACATCTGCTGTCAACGCGAAAACCGTTTACGACAATGCAAGCACGACTATATGGTGCGGTATACCGTCGGATCAACCACCTCTGCCGCGGCAAACCCGGCACGCCGCAATCGGCATGAATCGCATACGCCGCAGGCATGTCCCGCCTCATCTGCCTGATAGCATGAAACGGTATGCGCATAATTCACGCCGAGCGCACTGCCCTGTCTGATAATTTCCGCCTTGGACAAATTCAGCAGGGGCGCGTGCAGGGTGAGAGAATGGCCTTCGACAGCCGCCCGGGTCGCAAGGTTGGCCATGCGCTCGAACGCCTGGATGTATGCGGGGCGGCAATCGGGGTAGCCCGAATAATCCACCGCATTCACACCGATGAAAATATCCTGCGCCTGCAACACCTCCGCCCATGCCAGGGCCAGTGACAGCATGATGGTGTTGCGGGCGGGAACGTAGGTCGACGGAATGCCCTCGGTCGGCTGTTGCGGCACGGCAATGTTGTCATCGGTCAGCGCTGAGCCGCCGAAACCGGTCAGATCGATACTCACCACGCGATGTTCGTGCGCGCCCAGCACTTGCGCGACACGCCGCGCCGCAACCAGCTCGGAGTGATGCCGCTGCCCGTAATCCACACTCAACGCGTGACAGACATAACCCTGTGAGCGCGCCATCGCCAGCACGGTCGCCGAATCCAGCCCTCCCGATAAAAGCACCACGGCGTTCTTCATCGTCAGCATGAAACTCGCGAAGCGATTCGTTTGCCCCCTCGCACGAGGATTGAAGATTGCCTTTCACGCTCGCCTCCTCTCCCGCTGGCGGGATAACCAGCGACTTGTCCGTTTGCGGACTTAGTCGATTGGCTAGTTTTTTCATCAGAGGATTGAGGTGAGGGGCTTTCCATGGGAGGGGGTTGGGGTGAGGGAACGAGCATGGCAAATTTCATTGTCGGGGTTAGCAGTATCAACATACTCGTTAGTGTCCGGGGGCGCTGTTCCACAGCAGCTTGTGCAATTGCAGCAGCATCCTGACCGGCAAACGGTCGCGCAATATCCATTCGGCCAGCTGTGCGGCATTCAGCGTGCCGTGCGCCGGCGAAAACAGCACTGCGCATTTGTTGCTCAGATCATATTGCCGCAGGATTTGCCTTGCCCATAGGTAATCGTTTTCGTCACACAGCACGAATTTGATTTCGTCATGCCGTGTCAGCAACGATAAATTTTCCCAGCAATTTTTTCCGGCCTCGCCGGACGCCGGCGTCTTGATATCCACCACGCGCATCACACGGGGATCCACCTCGCCGATAGCGAGTGCACCGCTGGTTTCCAGCGACACCTCATAGCCCGCATCGCACAGTGCGACAAGCAGCGGCTGGCAATTCTTCTGCGCCAGCGGTTCGCCGCCGGTGACGGTCACATAATGCGGTGAGTATGCTGCAACCTGCCCGAGAATATCGGCAATGCTGCAGTCTTGCCCGCCGCTGAAAGCGTAACGGGTATCGCAATAGGCGCAACGCAACGGACAACCGGTTAAACGAATAAACACGGTAGGCAATCCGATGCGGCTGGTCTCGCCCTGCAGGGAATGGAATATCTCGCTGATGCGCAGCTGCGCGTCTGGATCTTGGCTAGGCACGGGACGCCTACCTGGATGCTGAGATGAGCTCTTTGGCCTTGGCGGCGGCTTCGCTGCCGGGATATTTGGCAACGATTTGCTTGAGTGTTTCCTGTGCAGCCGCATCCTGCTTCAATTCCCGCTGGCATTCGGCGATGCCGAACAGCACGTCAGCCGTTCCGGGAATATTTGGAAAAGTCTTGATCAAGGACTGGTAGGTATCCAGCGCGCCCTGATAGTCGCCCAACGCAAGCTGTGCATTTCCCATCCAGTAACTCGAGTTGGGAACATGCACCGACCTTGGATATTTGCCAATGAATTCCTGGAATGCGGCGACCGCACCCGCAAACTCTCCGCCCTTGAACAGGCCGTAGGCAACCTCGAAGGCGCGGTTCTCCTGAACCGGATCAAATGGAACGGCAAGCGCATCCGGTGCAGCCAGATCGGCTTCGGCGGCAGCCGCCGCTTCTTCCCCGGCTTCAAAATGGCGCAGGCGCGTATCCAGATCCACATAAAAATCCTTCTCGCGTTTTTCGGCATCCTGCAAACCGCGCACCAGCTCTTCGTTCTGTCCGCGCAGATTGCGGATTTCCCGGTTCAGAATTTCGATCTGCCCCTGCAAATCCATCAATGCGGTATTCTGCCTGTCGGTGTCGCCGTCCTGCTTGAGCGCGTGCTCTTCCAGCTTAAGCACGCGTGCCTCAAGTTGCTGGATTTGCTTGCGTGCATCCTCGTCCGTAAACAACCCCGCTTGCGCGGGTGCGGCGACGCACAAAGCCAGCAACAAGAGCGCTCGCTGCTTCAGCATCACTTACCTTGCGTAGATCAGGTCAGTGCGGCGGTTCTGTGACCAGGAAGCCTCGTCATGACCGGAAGCCCTCGGCTTTTCTTCGCCATAGCTGACGCTTTCCAGCTGACCTGGATTCACGCCGCCCAGCTCCAGCATCTTTTTCACGCCATCGGCACGACGCTGGCCGAGACCGAGGTTGTACTCATTGCTGCCGCGCTCATCGCAATTACCCTCCAGCCGGACATTGCGGTTGGAATGTTCGCTCAGATACCTGGCATGCGCCTGCACGACCGGCTTGTCCTCGTCCTGCACAACGGAAACATCAAACGGGTAGTAAACGCTGCGCTTGGCCAGAATGCTGGTCGGATCATCGAGCGGATCAACGGCAGCCTTGACAGGCGCGGCAGGCGCCATCTTGGGCGCTTCAGCCTTCTTCTTGGCGACGGGCGCAGCAGGTGCTTCGACGACGGGTTCTTTCTTGGGCTCGCTGGCGCAGGCGGCCAGCAAATTGACCATTACGATACTGATGATAAGTTTTTTCATGATGTTTCCCTTCGCTAGGTTTAAGTTAAGGATACGGTCCCCAAACTGGTTCGCGTGCATCGCCGCTTTGCGTAAACATATGCTGCTTGACACGACCGTCACTGGAAACAGACGCTAATATACCACGACCACGCCCCTCGCTGGCAAACAGGATGAGCTTTCCGTTGGGTGCAAAACTGGGTTTTTTCTCCCATCCGCCGTCAGTCAGCAGTGTCATTTGCCCGGTCTGCAAGTCCTGCATGGCGATGTAGAATTTGCCCCTGTCGAGATGGGCAAAGACGAAACTCTTGCCATCCGGGCTGTGCCGCGGAGAAAAATTGGAGCCCGTGCCGAACGTCAGGCGCTCCGTCGGTCCGCCCTTCACCGGCATGCGATAAATCTGCGGACTGCCGCCCCGGTCCGAAGTGAACAGCAGAGATTGCCCGTCCGGCGAGAAATTCGGCTCGGTATCGATCGCGCCGCTGAAGGTGAAGCGCCGGAAGTCGCCGCCGTCCGGGCTAGCCAGATAAATCTGCGAACTGCCATCGCGCGTCAGCACCAGCGCCATCTGTTTTCCGTCCGGAGACCAGACCGGCGCGCTGTTGCTGCCGCGAAAATTGGCCAGCACCCTGCGCTGGTTGCTGTACAGGGATTGCACATACACGACGGCATGGCCGGTTTCGAAACTGACATAGGCAAGCTGGCTGCCATCCGGAGACCACGCGGGGGACATGATCGGCTCGTCCTGCGCCAGCACGATCTGTTCGTTATACCCGTCGCTGTCCGCCACGATCATGCTGTATCTTTTTCCCAGCCGGTTCACATAGGCAATGCGCGTGCTGAATACGCCCCTGTCGCCGGTCAGTTTTTCATAAATCAAATCCGCAATGCGATGCCCGATGGCGCGAATCTGGCTTTCGTTTGCCGAGACTGCCTGCGCGATCAATTCCGTTTGCTTGACCACGTCAAGCAGACGAAAACGTGCCTCGATGCGACCGCCCTGCACCGCAACCGTGCCGATTGCCAGCGCCTGCGCGCCACGCACTTCCCAATCCGGATAGCTGACCTCGGCGGGCACATGCGGCGATTTTCCGCTCGGGTCAACCAGACGGAACAGCCCGCTGCGCTGCAAATCACCCGTCACCACTTCATTGATGGATTGCGCGATCTGTTCATCACCGCCAAGCGGCACGATAGCCACCGGAATCTGATACTCGCCCGCACCGATAATTTCGATACTCAATGCCGCACCGGCCATTGATGCCTGCGCAAGCAACAGCAATCCAGCCACGCCCTGCAATACCCGCAAAATCATAATTCTTCCTCCTACTCAATCGGCTTGAACACAAGCTCCAACACACGAAATCTGCTGAACATCGCCACATCGGCGGGCAACGGCAACGGCTGCGACATCAGGATCGCGCGTTCCACCGCGTTATCGTATGCCGCATTACCGCTCGGCCTGACCAGCCTCGCGCTAAGAACCGAGCCGCCCGGCAACAACGTTACCAGGAATTCGGCACGCGCATCATCCGGCACATCCGGCGGCATGACGATATTGCGGCGTATCTTGCTGACAATCTTGCCGGTGTACTCGTCCACCACGCGCCCGATTGCGGCGGCCTTTTCGGCCCGTTCACGCGCGACACGCTCGGCCTGCTCGGCTTTCTCACGCGCGATTTGTTCGGCCTTCTCGCGTGCGGCTTTCTCGGCCTTCTCGCGTGCGACTCGCTCGGCTTTTTCACGGGCGATGCGCTCTGCCTTCTGACGGGCAACTCGCTCCGCT
>JBFKMJ010000109.1:0-5279 GCA_041629915.1 Gallionella sp. | reverse complement strand
TAGGGTCATGCAGTATCGCAACAAGGCTGCCGACAGGGCATTGCAATTGGAGCAGGCCGGTGCACTGCGCGAGCTGGCACGCGAGTTTGCCGCCCCGTTGATCATCAATGACGACGTTGCGCTGGCGGTGCAAGTGGATGCCGATGGCGTGCACATCGGCGGCGAGGACGGTAGCGTGGCAGATGCGCGAGCGCTACTGGGTGGCGGCAAACTCATCGGCGTGTCTTGCTATAATCGCCTGCTGCTGGCACATGAGGCGGCACGGCAAGGCGCGGATTATGTGGCGTTCGGCAGTTTCTTCGCTTCCACGGTGAAGCCGCAGGCAGTGGTGGCAACGCCGGATTTGTTGCGCCAGGCGCGCCGTGAGCTGGATGTGGCCATCGTGGCCATTGGCGGCATCACCGCACGGAACGGCGCGCAACTACTGGAAGCGGGCGCGGATGCGCTGGCGGTGATTTCGGCAGTATTTGACGCGCCGGATATTCAGCATGCGGTACGACAGTTTTCAACTTTGGACTATTCCTGAATTTTTTAGCAGAAAGACGCAACATGACATCGCACAATCAACAGTTATTTGATGAATCACAAAAAGTCATCCCGGGCGGAGTGAATTCGCCGGTGCGCGCGTTCCGTTCGGTTGGCGGCACGCCGTTGTTCTTTCAGCGCGGACAGGGCGCGTATGTATGGGACGCGGACGGAAAGAAATATACGGATTACGTGGGCTCCTGGGGGCCAATGATCGTGGGCCATTGCCATCCGGAGGTGGTCAAGGCGGTGCAGGATGCGGCAGCGCAGGGCCTGGGTTTCGGCGCGCCTACCGCTGCCGAGCTGGAACTGGCCAACCTATTGTGCAAACTGTTGCCCAGCCTGGAAATGGTGCGTCTGGTCAGCTCCGGCACCGAAGCCACGATGAGCGCGATCCGCCTGGCGCGCGGTTTTACCGGACGTTCACGCATCGTCAAATTCGAGGGCTGCTATCACGGTCATTCTGATGGCCTGCTGGTAAAGGCCGGTTCCGGTGCGCTGACTTTCGGTCAGCCGAGTTCTTCCGGCGTGCCTGCCGAGATCGCCGCGCTGACCACGGTGCTGGATTACAACGATGCTGCCGGATTGGAGCGCGCCTTCGCCGAAATGGGTAACGAGATTGCCGCGGTGATCGTCGAGCCGGTGGCCGGCAACATGAATCTGGTTACGCCCAGGCGCGAATTTCTCGATGCGCTCCGTTCGCTTTGCACCAAATATGGCGCGGTGCTGATTCTCGACGAGGTGATGACCGGTTTCCGCGTCAGCCTGCAAGGCGCACAGGGGTATTACGGCATCAAACCGGACCTCGTCACGCTGGGCAAAGTGATGGGCGGAGGATTGCCTGCTGCCGCCTTCGGCGGGCGGCGCGATATCATGCAATGCCTCGCCCCCTTGGGCGCGGTGTACCAGGCCGGCACCTTGTCCGGCAATCCGATAGCGGTAGCGGCCGGGTTGACCACGCTGAAACTGGCGCAGGCCCCCGGTTTCTACGAACGCCTGTCGCAGCTGGCGCAGCAGCTCACCGACGGCCTGACCGTGGCAGCCGGCAAGCAGGGCATCGCGTTCTGCGCGCAATCGGTGGGTGGGATGTTTGGTCTGTATTTCAGCAAGGCCGTGCCAACCAGCTACGCCGAAGTGATGAATTGTGACAAGGATGCGTTCAACCGCTTTTTCCATGCCATGCTGGACGAAGGGGTGTATCTCGCGCCGTCGGCGTTTGAGGCGGGTTTCGTCTCTGCCGCGCATACCGACGCGGACATTGCTGCGACGGTTGCCGCAGCCGACAAGATTTTTGCCAACTGGTAATGGGATTATTCTCGCAGGCCCAGTTTTTTACTACGGTCAATCATTTGCGCGATTTGCCGCAGCATGGCGGCAGGGAGGTCGCCTTTGTCGGGCGCTCCAACGCCGGCAAGTCGAGCGCGATCAACACCCTGGCCAATCATGTGCGCCTGGCCTATACCAGCAAGACGCCGGGACGCACGCAACACCTCAATTATTTTTCGCTGGGCGACAATAACTACCTGGTGGATCTGCCCGGCTACGGTTACGCGAAAGTGCCGCCAGACGTGCAGCGGCATTGGGAACATCTGCTGAGTGAGTATCTGAAAACCCGTGAGGAACTGGCAGGGTTGGTCATTATCATGGATGCGCGCCGTCCGTTGACCGAACTGGACGAGAGCATGCTGGACTGGTTTGCACCGACTGGCAAGCCGGTGCATATCCTGCTGACCAAGTCGGATAAACTCGGCAGGCAACAAGCCACACTGACGCTGAATCGCGTAAAATCCTATCTTGCCGAACATTTCAGCTCAGACATTACGCCCGCAAGCGGGCATGAGTCTTCAGTGGAACTTCGTTATCCGCAATGTTCCGCACAGTTGTTTTCCAGCCTGAAAAAGGTCGGCATGGAGGAGGCGGAAGCGGTAATCGCTGGCTGGCTGGGTAAGTGACAGGCAAAAAAATGCCCCTGAGCCAAGGGGAGGCCAGGGGCAAAGTCTTAACTGGGTTAAGACACCCGCTCAGGGAGGAGAAACGGGGAATGACTCACATCATTCATATGCTCAGATAGGCGGTTTATAAAATAGTTCCAAAAAAATACAATTTCCGGAAAAAATCATGCAAACACTCGGACAATACCCACAAGCCAGAATGCGTAGGATGCGCCGCGACAAGTTTTCACGGGACTTGATGCGGGAGTGTGTACTAACTTCGGAAGATTTCATCTACCCGGTTTTTGTGCTGGAGGGTGATAACCGCACCGAGGATGTCAAGTCCATGCCCGGCGTGCAGCGCAAGACGCTGGACCTGCTGCTCAGGGATGCCGAGCAATGTGTCAGGCTGGGTATTCCGGTGATGGCGATCTTCCCGGTGATTGACACGCCGTTGAAAAGTCTGGATGCGCGTGAAGCCTACAATCCGGACGGCCTGGTGCCGCGCGTGGTCGCCGCGCTGAAAAAGAACTTTCCCGAGCTCGGCGTGATGACCGACGTGGCACTCGATCCCTACACCAGCCACGGGCAGGACGGCCTGATCGACGACAGCGGCTATGTGCTGAACGACGAAACCGTGGAAGTGCTGGTCAAACAGGCACTGACTCACGCCGCCGCCGGAGCCGACATCGTTGCCCCCTCGGACATGATGGACGGGCGCATCGGCGCAATACGCACAGCGCTCGATGCCGACCGGCGCATCCATACCCGCATCATGGCCTATTCTGCCAAGTACGCCTCCAGCTTCTACGGCCCGTTCCGGGACGCGGTCGGCTCCAGCGGCAACCTCGGTGCCGGCAACAAGTACACCTACCAGATGGATCCGGCCAACTCCGATGAGGCGCTGTGGGAAGTCGGCCTCGACCTGCAGGAAGGCGCGGATATGGTGATGGTCAAGCCGGGCATGCCCTACCTCGACATCGTGCGGCGCGTAAAGGACGAATTCAAGGCGCCGACCTTCGTCTACCAGGTCAGCGGCGAATATGCGATGCTCAAGGCTGCCGCACAGAACGGCTGGCTGAACGAGCAGGCCTGTGTGCTGGAAGCGCTGCTGGCGTTCAAGCGGGCGGGGGCAGATGGCATCCTGACTTACTTTGCGCTGGATGCGGCGAGGTGGTTGAACAAGCAGGATTGAGGAGCAAGGACAGTCAAGCGAGCGGAACGCACCTGCATTCCGTTGTACATTCGAATAGTGGCGGCAGGCTTCCCGCACTGCCTGTTAATCAACCAGCCAGCAACGTCTCCATTGCCGTGATGTCCGCATGGGTCTCCGGGTGACGGCTACCGCTGTGCCGGGCGTTTTCAGGCAAGACGATGACATGGGTCTGAACACCGGATTCGCCGGTCAGGGTATAGCTCGGCACAGTTTCTTCACGCCCGCCTATCCGCACTTTCCATTCGCCGTCATCAAAAGCAATGTTGTATTTGAGCAGGAACAGAAGCACGGCTTTGGCGTCGTCGGAGAACAGCATCAGATTGATGTCCGACTGATCACCCGCCGTGCCGCTCAGCACCGAGCCGGTCAGATAGGGGTGAAACCCGGCCAGCAGGCGCATGATGGCGAGGGCTTCTTCGCGCAACTGGCGCAGAATCCCGGGGTGACTGTCGCGCTGGTAGAGGGCGCGGTAGCTGTGCAGGGCGTCATCCACTTCCTGGTTGCTGGGCAGGTGTTCGGTGTCATCTGCGCCAAGTTGGTGCGCCGCCTTGCGCTTGGCAAAAGCATGGTCGGTGATGCCGCCCTCGGCCATCAACCTGGCGGCATGATGTGCCAGTCGTTCGCGCATCAGATCGCGTTTTTGAACATGATTCCGGGGTGCGTATGCCTTGGTCATGTTGAGGGTCAGAGCAGTTGATCCTTGATGGTTTCCACCGGCTTGATTTCTTCATTGGGCGCGTATGGGACAGCCTGTTCGGGCGGGATGTTTTCATCGTAGAAGTATTCAATCAGCGAGCCGCTTTCGTCGCGAAACCCATCCTCATTGATACGCACGGCAGACATATATTCCGGCATGGTGTAAGCGGCATGCGGAACATCTTTGAGCATTTTTTCCATGTAACTCATCCAGATCGGCAGGGCCGCGCCACCGCCGGTTTCCTTGTCACCCAGGCTGCGCGGCTGATCAAACCCCATCCAGGCAATGCCGACCAGGGTAGGTTGGAACCCACTGAACCAGGCATCCATCGAATCACTTGTTGTGCCCGTTTTGCCAGCCAGGTCATCGCGACCAAGCTGCATGGCGCGAATGGCCGTACCGCGTCTTATTACGTCCTGCATCATATTGACCATGGTAAAAGCGTTGCGCACATCAATGACACGGGCTGCGTTTTCGCCCGCCACATCCGGGTTGGCCTTGAAAAGAACTTTTCCGTGCGCATCTTCAATGCGCTGGATGAAGTAAGGCGTGACGCGAAAACCGCCGTTGGCAAATACCGAATAACCGGTTAAGAGTTGCAGTGGATTGGCGGAGCCGGCTCCCAGTGCCATGGTGAGGTAGGGCGGGTGTTTGGCGGCATCGAAGCCGAACTTGGTGAGATAGTCCTGTGCGTATTGAGGCGCGATGGATTGTAGTATGCGTATGGAAACCAGGTTCTTTGATTTGATCAGACCCTGACGCATGCGCATCGGGCCGTCAAAGTTTCCATCGTAATTCTTGGGTTCCCACGGTTCGCTACCTGTCTGTGTGGCATCAAACATGAGTGGTGCATCATTGATCAGTGTCGCCGGCGTGAAGCCTTTTTCCAGCGCTGCCGAATAAATAAAGG
>JBFKMJ010000108.1:0-5280 GCA_041629915.1 Gallionella sp. | reverse complement strand
GGTGCTGTTCGGCATTCTGCTGTTTTTCACGCTGGAAAAGCTGCTGCTGTGGCGGCATTGCCACCATAATCATTGCGAGGCGCACAAGCCTGATGCGCATGGCCGCAGCGGCACCATGATCATGGTGGGTGACACTTTTCATAATTTTGTGGACGGCGTGATTATTGCGGCGGCATTTTTGACCGATATCAATCTGGGTATCGTCACGGCGCTGGCGATCATCGCGCATGAGATTCCGCAGGAAGTGGGTGATTTCCTGATTCTGCTGCATTCCGGATACAGCAAGGTGCAGGCGCTTTACGTCAATCTGTTGTCCAGCCTGGCGATGCTGGTAGGCGGTACGTTGGCCTACTTCACCCTGCAGTCCGTGCAGAGCATGGTGCCGACCTTGCTGGCACTGGCTGCGTCAAGCATGATCTATGTTGCCGTTGCCGATTTGATTCCCGGCCTGCATAAACGCACGCAGTTGCACGATACCCTTCAGCAAGTCGCACTGATTCTGCTGGGTGTGGGAACCATTTTCCTGATCGGGGTTTGGGTTCCCGAATAACCCGTGAAAGCATTGCAATGAAAAGCGCTATACCCAAGGTCGGCTTTGTCTCGCTCGGCTGCCCGAAGGCGACCGTGGATTCGGAGCACATCCTCACGCGCCTGCGTGCCGAAGGCTATCTGATTTCCGGCAGTTATCAGGATGCCGATCTGGTGGTGGTGAATACCTGCGGCTTCATCGACAGCGCGGTGGAGGAATCACTGGATGCGATCGGCGAGGCATTGGCCGAAAACGGCAAGGTGATCGTCACCGGCTGTCTCGGCGCGAAGGGCGATGTGGTGCGGCAGGCGCATCCCAAAGTGCTCGCGGTAACCGGACCGCACGCCGCCGATGAGGTGATGGCAGTGGTGCATCGGCATTTGCCCAGGCTGCATGATCCGCTCTCTGACCTGGTGCCTGCGCAGGGCATCCGCCTCACCCCGAAACACTACGCCTACCTGAAAATCTCCGAAGGCTGCAACCATCGTTGCACTTTCTGCATTATTCCCAGTCTGCGCGGCGATCTGGTCAGCCGCCCGATCGGCGAGGTGATGCAGGAAGCACAGAACCTGGTCAATGCAGGCGTGAAGGAGTTGCTGGTGATTTCACAGGACACCAGTGCCTATGGCGTAGACGTGAAATACCGCACCGGATTCTGGAATGGCAGGCCGCTCAGGACGCGCATGACCGAGCTGGCCGCCGCGCTCGGCGATCTCGGCGTGTGGGTGCGGCTGCATTATGTCTATCCCTACCCGCATGTGGACGAAGTGATCCCCCTGATGGCTGAGGGCAGGATTCTGCCGTATCTGGATATTCCGTTTCAGCACGCCAACCAGCGCATCCTCAAGCTGATGAAGCGTCCCGGCAGCAGCGAGAATGTATTGGCGCGCATCCAACAGTGGCGCAAGATCTGTCCGGAGCTGACGCTGCGCAGCACCTTCATCGTCGGCTTCCCGGGTGAGACCGAAGCGGAATTCGAGGAGCTGCTCGATTTCATCGAGGAGGCGCAACTGGATCGCGTTGGCGCCTTTGCCTATTCTCCGGTGGAGGGCGCGGCGGCCAA
The DNA here is from genome assembly GCA_041629915.1 of Gallionella sp. Taxonomy (GTDB): domain Bacteria; phylum Pseudomonadota; class Gammaproteobacteria; order Burkholderiales; family Gallionellaceae; genus Gallionella. The sequence goes on along the minus strand of JBFKMJ010000108.1, from coordinate 3,688 downwards.
TGACCTGCCCGACCATGTGTCGCCTGAAGTGCAGCAGGAACGCCTTGCGCGGCTGATGCTGCTGCAGGAAGAAATCAGCGAACAACGCCTCCGGTGCAAAATCGGCAAGACCATCACCGTGCTGGTGGACGAGGTGGATGAAGAGGGCGCGATTGCGCGCAGTTCAGCTGACGCGCCGGAAATCGATGGCCTGGTGTATATCGAAAACGGCCAGCAGTTGAACGTGGGTGATTTTGCCGAAGTCAGAATTGCCGATGCCGACACGCATGACCTGTGGGGCACGCTGGACAGCTGACAGGGTTATTTCGGCTTGTCCTTGCTGCGGCCCGGGTTCATAATTGACACGCTTTCATCACCACAAGGGGAGGTGCATCATGTCCGATCAACCTGAATCAGCCGAAGTTGAAAAGGTTTCTTGCCAGGTCTGTCGCAAGGAGGTTCCGCTCTCCGAGGCAAAAATTTCCGAAGCGTCAGATTACGTGGCACATTTCTGCGGTCTGGAGTGTTATGCCGAGTGGAAGCAGCATAGCGAACAGGAGGGGCATCAGGACAGCGCCTGATGAAATGCCTTCGCCCGCGTGCGGGCGAAGGCAAACGCTCAGTCTTCGGCGGGCTTGTCGTAAGGGCAGTCTTCCGGCCGCTTGTCACAGTCGCCCCTCTTGCCGCTCATGCCGCGTTTGAACTCGCGACGCTCTTCGGGTGACATCTTTTCAAAGCGTTCATGCATCTCCTTGCGATGCGCCGCGCGCTCTTCCGCTGGCACATTCCTCCGGTGTTCCTTCATCTCCCTGCGGATTTCTCTGCGATCTTCGGGTGACATCTGCTGCCAGCGTTCATGCATTTTTTTGCGCCGTTCGGCGCGGCGCTCGGGAGTCAGGGTTTTCATGAGCCCCATATGTTCATTGGTGAACACGGCGGGCAGCATGTCGGCCGACTGCGCATTCAGGCTGAACGAAGCGGCGATGCCGGCTGCGATCAGCAATTTCAGAATGGCGTGCATGTCTTTCTCCTTGAGTGGGTTATCGAAAATGCCCTTTTGGGCATGAATGCATGATGCGATTGAACTGTAAGTAAAGTATTTTTGCTAGGCTGTATATTGTAAAAGATTGTTTCAATCTGCCGCGCAGACCACAATTTTTTACAGTATTGCCGCTTATTCGAATTATCATGCTGCCATGAACAACCCTTACCGCATCCTGATCATTGACGATGATGCCCGCCTGTGCGAGCTATTGCTGCGCTATTTGTCCGAGCAGGGTTTTGCGGCAAAGGCGGTGGCAGACGGCAAGGCGATGGACCGGGCATTGATGCTGGGCCGTCATCACCTGCTGGTGCTGGATCTGATGCTGCCCGGAGAGGATGGCCTGGCGATCTTGCGGCGACTGCGCGGCGCGGGCGAGAATGTGCCGGTCATTTTGCTCACTGCCAAAGGCGACGAAGTCGACCGCATCGTTGGGCTGGAAATGGGCGCGGATGATTACCTGCCCAAACCATTCAATCCGCGCGAGCTGGTGGCACGCATCAATGCAGTGTTGCGGCGCAAGGGATTGCAGCCGGTCGGTGCGCCCGATACCGAAGAAAAGGCCGTTGTTTTCGGCGATTGCGAACTGGATCTTGCCACACGCGTGCTGACCAGATCGGGTGCACCGGTTTCGTTGACTACCGGCGAGTTCGCGCTGCTCAAGGCACTGGTGACCCACCCGCGCCATCCGCTGTCGCGCGACAAACTGATGGAACTGGCACGCGGCCGCGACCACGATCCGTTCGACCGTGCCATCGATGTGCAGGTATCAAGACTGCGCAAGCTGGTGGAGCCGGACCCCGCCAAACCACGTTTTATCCAGACGGTGTGGGGGCACGGCTATGTGTTTGTCCCTGACGGAGTGAAGTCTTGAATCTTGTGCCCAGGGCGCTGCTGGTTCGTTCTTTCCTGCTCATTGTGGTGCTGATTTTGCTGTCTTTCGCCACTTCTGTGGCAACTTTCAGTCATGCCGTACAGGAACCGCGCGCGCAACAGATGGCGCAGCTGGTCGTGTCGGCCGTCAACCTCACCCGCGCCGCGGTCTTGTCTTCCGCGCCGGAGTGGCGTGCCGCGCTGTTGGCGGAGCTGCGCGATGTGGAGGGGCTGCGGGTGCAGATGGCCGATATTTCCGATGTGCTTGAACCCATGTCAGGCCAGCCACCCGAGTTGCGCCTGATGATGGACAAGGCGCGTGAGCGGCTGGGCGCGGATACGCGCTTTGCCGCCGGGCGCAACGGCGAGGAGGCGTTGTGGGTGAGTTTTTATATCGGCAAGGACGAGTTCTGGGTGGCGCTGCCCAGGGAGCGCATTGAGCACCCACTTTCCGAGGTATTGCTGGTATGGGGGAGCGTGGTGCTGTTGCTGGCGCTGCTGGGGGCATACTTTATCGCACGCCAGGTGGCGCGGCCGCTGGATACGCTCGCGCTGGCGGCGCAACAAATTGGCCGAGGTGTCATGCCGCAACCGCTGCCGGAACAAGGTGCACGGGAAATTATGGCGGTATCACGCGCGTTCAACCAGATGTCTGCCGATCTTGCCGCAAACGAACGCGAACGCGCGCTGGTGCTGGCAGGTATTTCGCACGACCTGAGAACACCGCTGGCGCGTATGCGGCTCGCCGCAGAGTTGAGCGGTGACGAAATGCTGCGCGACGGGCTGGTTGCCGACGTTGAACAGATGGATGCGGTGATCCAGCAATTTCTTGACTATGCGCGCCTCGATGAGAATGAGGCTGCCGTTTTGACCGACATGCAACTTCTGGTGCGGGAAGCGGCGCAGCCATTCAAGGCGCAGGCCAGCTCGCTCGCGCTTGACTTGCAGCCGATGTCGCCTGTTTTCGTCAAGCCATTGTTGTTGAAACGCGCCATTGCCAACCTGCTGGACAACGCAGTCAAATACGGGGGTGGCGAAATCACTGTGCAGTGCGGGCGGGATGGGGAGCGGGTTGTTCTTGTCGTGGCGGATCGTGGTGCAGGCATTCCCGCCGAGCAGCGCGAAGCCGTGAAGCGGCCATTCGTGCGCCTGGAAAATGCGCGCAGCAATGCGACCGGGTCGGGTCTGGGGCTGGCGATCGTTGAGCGCGCCGCACGACTGCATGGCGGGAAGTTACTGCTGGAAGACCGCGCCGGGGTTGGCCTTGAGGCCAAACTGATATTGCCCACAGGCCTGGGTGAATAGCCACGTTTGTGATTCCGGATAAGCGCCGCGTTGCTTCGGCGGGTATAATCTGAACCATCTCATGTAATCCATTACGCGATGAATCCTGACTGGCAAGACTTTCTCGTTCGGCACGCCGCAACTGTTGATTCCGGCGTGGTGCGGCATTTTGGCGACGCTGCCGCTGAGCAATGCGCGGCGGAGCAGGCTACCGTGTTATGCGACCTGAGCCAATTCGGCACGCTGCGTATTTCCGGCGAGGAAGCACAAGCTTTCCTGCAAAATCTGCTGAGCAACGACATTCGCGAAGTCAGCGCGGCGCGCGCGCAATTCAGCAGCTTTAACAGCCCCAAGGGGCGCATGCTGGCAAGCATGCTGATCTGGCGTAATGGCGACGATTATCTGCTGCAATTGCCGCGCGACCTGTGCGAACCCATGCGCAAAAAACTCGGCATGTATGTGCTGCGCGCCAAAGTAAAAATCTCCGATGCAAGTAACGAGATCGTTTCT
>JBFKMJ010000107.1:0-5306 GCA_041629915.1 Gallionella sp. | reverse complement strand
GGGTAAGGTCGGCGATGACCTCGCCGCTGTTGATGTCGGTGATCACCGTGCCGACCGGCATGCGCAGTACGATATTGTCTGCGCCCTTGCCGTAACAATCCGCGCCGCGCCCCGGTTCGCCGTTCTTGGCGCGGTGCACGCGAGTGAAGCGGTAATCGACCAGCGTATTGATGTTGCGATCCGCCAGCGCGTACACACTGCCGCCGCGCCCGCCGTCGCCGCCGTCCGGACCGCCTTTTTCGATGTATTTCTCACGGCGAAAACTGGCCGCGCCATTGCCGCCCTTGCCGGCAAAGACTTCGATCCTGGATTCGTCGATAAACTTCATGTCATGTACACCACAAATAAAAAAGCCCTACCTTGCGATAGGGCTGCCTTGTTTCGGGTTGCGCGCTTTATGCGGCGACGATCGAAACTGTTTTGCGCCTCAGCGCGCCCTTGGTGGCAAATACTACCTTGCCGGTGATCTTGGCGAACAGCGTGTGATCCTTGCCCATGCCGACATTTTCACCCGCATGAAGTTTGGTGCCGCGCTGGCGCACGATGATGCTGCCTGCATTGATCAGTTCGCCGCCGTAACTCTTCACACCCAGTCGTTTTGAGTGTGAGTCACGTCCGTTGCTGGTACTGCCGCCGCCTTTTTTTGATGCCATGTTATCTGCTCCTTACGAAAATTACGCGGAAATGCCGTCGATGCGGATTTCGGTGTAGTTTTGACGATGCCCCTGGTTTTTCTGGTAGTGCTTGCGGCGGCGCATCTTGAAGATGCGTATCTTGTCGCCACGGCCATGCGACACAATAGTCGCATTGACAGAAGCGCCGGTCAGCAAAGGCTTGCCCACGGACAGCTTGTCGCCGTCGGCTACCATCAGCACTTTGTCCAGCACGATGGCACTGCCCACGTCGCCGGGGATGATCTCGACTTTCAGAGTTTCACCGGATTTGACACGATATTGCTTACCACCGGTTTTAATGACTGCGTACATAACAACCTCGATTTGATGCGGTTCTGGTTACGGCATAACCTGAAGGCTAGCCTGCACTGAAACCTGGTTTTCGCGAAGGCGCGGATTATACATAATTATCCGGCACCGTCAAAACCATTTTTAGCGGCGCATGGAGTCGAAAAACTCCGCGTTGTTCTTTGTTGCCTTGACCTTGTCGAGCAGAAATTCCATCGCTTCCAGCTCGTCCATCGGGTAGAGCAGTTTGCGCAACAGCCAGATTCTTTGCAGGATATCCGGCTTGATCAGCAGTTCTTCCTTGCGAGTGCCGGAGCGGTTTACGTTGATCGCCGGATAGATGCGCTTCTCGGCCATGCGGCGATCCAGATGAATCTCCATGTTGCCGGTGCCCTTGAATTCCTCGTAGATCACGTCATCCATGCGCGAGCCGGTATCCACCAGCGCGGTGGCGATGATGGTCAGCGAGCCGCCTTCCTCGATGTTGCGTGCCGCCCCGAAGAAGCGCTTGGGGCGATGCAGCGCGTTGGCGTCAACGCCGCCGGTCAGCACCTTGCCGGAAGAGGGAACCACAGTGTTGTAGGCGCGCGCCAGACGGGTGATGGAGTCGAGCAGGATGACGACATCCTTTTTGTGTTCGACTAGGCGTTTGGCTTTTTCCAGCACCATTTCCGCGACCTGTACATGGCGGCTGGCCGGCTCGTCGAAGGTGGAGGCAACCACTTCGCCGCGTACGGTGCGGGTCATCTCGGTCACTTCTTCGGGGCGCTCGTCGATCAGCAGCACGATCAGGATGGCGTCGGGGTTGTTTGACGAAATCGAGTGTGCAATATGCTGCAGCATCACGGTCTTGCCGGATTTCGGTGAGGCCACCAGCAGGCCGCGCTGTCCCTTGCCGATTGGCGCAACGATATCGATGATGCGCCCGGTGATGTTTTCTTCGGCGCGGATGTCGCGTTCCAGTCTCAGCGGTTCGGTCGGGAAAAGCGGAGTCAGGTTTTCAAACAGGATCTTGTTCTTGGCATTCTCGGGCGGCTCGCCGTTGACATTGTCGACTTTCACCAGCGCGACATAGCGCTCACCGTCTTTGGGGGTGCGGATTTCGCCGTCAATCGAGTCACCGGTGTGCAGATTGAAGCGGCGAATCTGGCTCGGGCTGACGTAGATGTCGTCGGGCCCGGCCAGATAAGAGGTGTCCGGCGAGCGCAGGAAGCCGAAACCATCCGGCAGGATTTCCAGCGTGCCATCGCCGAAAATACTTTCTCCTTTTTTTGCCTGGCTTTTCAGCAGGGCAAAAATCAGGTCCTGCTTGCGCATTCGGTTGGCGTTTTCGATTTGATTGGCCGCAGCCATTTCAACGAGTTCGGTGACGTGTTTGGTTTTTATGTCGGATAGGTGCATAGCGATGCGTTATTGAACGTGAGAAGAGCAAGAAGATTAAGGGGTTTGATCGGGTGGAAGATGACCGCCCGCATGGCCTGGAACGTATTCGTTTGGTGTATTTTGCTGCCGGAGACGATACAGGGAGGCAATGCGGGTGCAACAGTAAACGCTTTAAATGTGGCTGTCAATAAAAGCTGTCAATTGGGATTTGGACAGTGCGCCGACCTTGGTGGCTTCGATATTGCCGTTCTTGAACAGCATCAGGGTCGGAATGCCGCGAATGCCGAACTTTTGCGGGGTTTGCTGGTTTTCATCCACGTTCAGCTTGGCGACATTCAGGCGGCCGGCATACTCCTTGGCGATTTCGTCCAGAATGGGCGCAATCATCCGGCACGGGCCGCACCATTCGGCCCAGTAATCCACCAGAACGGGCAGGGGCGACTGTAGGACTTCGGCGTCAAAGGTGGCATCGGAAACGTATTGTATGTGTTCACTCATGGTCAGGGTCTCGCTGTTGATGAAAATTGATCGGAGGAGCAGTGCGCTGATAGGTTTCTGGGGCAGGTTGCCAAGTTTCAGGTCGCATCCTAACCAAAAATTGGCGTACTGTGAAGTGATGCACGTTCACTTGTTTGCAACGGGGGCAGCCAGTTCACCTATATGAAAACCAAAGCGTCCGTTCCGGCGATCCTCAAAAAAATGTTTTAGGCTGTATTTGATCTGGCGGAAAGCGATTTCATCCCACGGAATTTCGTGCTCTGCAAACAGTTTGACTTCCAGGCTTTCCTGGCCAGGGGAAAAGTCCTGATTCAGCAGTCTGGCGCGAAACAGCATGTGCACCTGATCGATATAAGGCAGGCTGTACATTGAGTACAAATCGCCGATCTCGATGCGGGCGTTGGCCTCCTCCAGCGTTTCACGGATCGCCGCTTCGGTCGTGGTTTCGCCATTTTCCATGAAGCCGCCGGGCAGGGTCCACAAGCCGTGGCGTGGTTCGATGGCGCGGCGGCAAAGCAGAATCTTATCTTCCCACTCCGGGATCGAGCCGATTACCATCTTGGGATTCTGGTAGTGGATTGTGTCGCAGGCAACGCAGATATGGCGCAGACGATTGTCGTCTTCAGGGCAGCGCAGCTCAACAGCGTTGCCGCAGGATGGGCAGAAGTTTATTTCCAGAATTGCCACCAGGATTTCCCGGTAGTGCCATTGGTGCCGGTTGTTTTGTTGCCGGCGGGCGCATCACTGTTTTTTGCCAGCACACGCTGCGCATCGTCGCGCAAATCGGTCATGCCCATCGCGTCATAGGCCTGCACCATGATTTCCAGTGCATCCCGCGTCGAAGGGCTGTTCGGGTATTGCGTCAAAACGCCCTGTGCACGGTTGACTGCGGCAATTTGCGCACCACGGCGCAGGTAGTAGCGGGCAACATGCAATTCATATTTTGCCAGTACATTTACCAGATACTGCATGCGTAATCGGGAATCCGGCGCGTATTTGCTATCGGGAAAGCGCGTCACCAGATCCTTGAAGGCGGTAAACGAATTCTGCGCTGCTTTTGGATCGCGCTCGGTGATGTCCTGCCCGCCCAGCGATCCAAGAAGGCTTATCTCGCCACGGAAGTTGGCCAACCCCTTTACATAGTAGGCGTAATCCACATGCACATGATTTGGATACTGCTTGATGAAGCGCTCGGCGGCAGAGATGGCCAATTCCGCTTCCCCCAGACGGTAATGGGCGTAGGCCATTTCCAGCAGCGACTGCTGCGCGTAGCGTCCATAGGGATAACGGGATTGCAGCGTTTCATACAGCTTGACGGCGGCACTGTAGTTTCCGTCATTCAATTCTTCTTTGGCCTGGCTGTAGATATCTTCGACAGGTATCTGCCTGACTGGCGCAGAGCCGTCAGGCAGTGGTTCCAAAATGCTGCAAGCGGCTAACGTGAGAAGCAGGAATACAGTTAAACTGTGGCGCATGGTTGAATCCGAGAAAAATTTGCGCGCCCATTATACCAAAGGCAGGCAATCCACTGGTGAAACAACTAGCCATTCCACCAGGTTGCCAAAAGACGGCAGCCAGGTGGCTGGTTATACGCAACAAGTTGCGTGTGACGTTGACACTAACGCAGCCGTCGTTGATGCGCAGACCTTTATGGTGTCCGATGACTGTGCAGGCATGCGTTTCGATCAGGTATTGGCGAAGCTGCTGCCGGAGTACTCGCGCAGCCGTTTGCAGGATTGGATTGCGGCGGGACAGGCCAGCCTCAATGGTACAGTCGCAGCCGCAAAGCAGAAAGTATGGGGCGGTGAAACCATTGTCGTGCTGCCGCAGGCACATCCTGCCGAACAGCCCTACCGGGCCGAGGATATCGCGCTCGATATCGTTTATGAGGACGAAGCGCTGCTGGTAATCAACAAACCGGCCGGGTTGGTGGTGCACCCCGGCAGCGGCAACTGGGAAGGCACGCTGTTGAACGCGCTGCTGCATCATGCGCCGCAACTTGCCGAAGTGCCGCGCGCCGGCATCGTGCATCGCCTCGACAAGGACACCAGCGGCCTGCTGGTGGTTGCCAAAACCCTGACGACACAAACCGCGCTGGTGCGACAATTGCAGGCGCGCAGCGTGAAGCGCGAGTATCTGGCGCTGGTATGGGGCGAGATACGGCATGGCGGAACCGTGAATGAACCGATAGGGCGCCATCCCGCGCAGCGCGTCAAGATGGCGGTGGTGGAAAGCGGCAGGCACGCGCTCACGCACTATCAGGTGGAAGAAAAATTTCCGGGGTGTACCCTGCTGCGCTGCCGCCTGGAAACCGGGCGCACGCACCAGATACGCGTGCATCTGGCGCATCTGGGTCATCCGCTGGTCGGTGACAGCGTTTATATGAAAGGCGCGCAAAGATGTGTGCCGCAACTGCGTACTCTGCTGCACTGCTTTCCGCGACAGGCGCTGCATGCCACACGC
>JBFKMJ010000106.1:0-5308 GCA_041629915.1 Gallionella sp. | reverse complement strand
CCGATTATTGTTCCGTCGCAGGATATCGTGCTGGGTTTGTATTACATGACGCGCGAGAAAATCGGCGCATTGGGCGAGGGCTCGCTATTTGCCAACATCGCCGAGGTGTCGCGTGCTTACGAGTCACGCGAAGTCGAGTTGCAGGCCAAAGTGGTGGTGCGCCTCAAGGAGGTGCATACGGACGAGGCCGGGCAGCCGATTGAGAAGCTGACCCGTTACGAAACTACCGTCGGCCGCGCGCTGCTGTCCGAGGTATTGCCTGCCGGCCTGCCGTTCGCACTGATCAACAAGGCGCTGAAGAAAAAGGAAATCTCGCGTCTGATTAACGCCAGCTTCCGTCAGTGCGGTCTGCGCGATACGGTCATCATGGCCGACAAGCTGATGTATACCGGATTCAGCTTTGCAACCCGCGCCGGCATTTCGATTTGTCTGGACGACATGCTGATGCCGCCACAGAAAAATGACCTGATCGCTGCGGCTGAAAAAGAAGTGCACGAGATTCACACTCAGTATACGTCCGGTCTGGTAACCGATGGCGAGCGCTATAACAAGGTGGTGGATATCTGGGGGCGTACCGGCGACGTGGTGGCCAAGGCCATGATGGAGCAGCTTGGAAGCGAACCCGTGATTGACCGCGTCACGGGAAAAGCGCTCATGGAGAAAAACAAACCGGTGATGCAGGAATCGTTCAATTCCATCTACATGATGGCCGATTCCGGCGCGCGCGGATCCGCCGCCCAGATTCGCCAGCTGGCCGGAATGCGCGGCCTGATGGCCAAGCCGGACGGCTCGATTATCGAGACCCCGATCACCGCGAATTTCCGCGAGGGGTTGAACATGCTCCAGTACTTTATCTCCACGCACGGCGCGCGCAAGGGTCTGGCCGATACCGCGCTGAAGACCGCAAATTCCGGTTACCTGACGCGCCGTCTGGTGGATGTCACGCAGGATCTGGTGGTGATTGAAGACGACTGTGGCACTGAGAATGGCACTGCGATGAAGGCTATCGTAGAAGGCGGCGAGGTCATCGAGGCATTGCGCGAGCGCATTCTGGGCCGGGTTGTCAGTGCTGATGTGATTAACCCGGACTCGGGCGAAACCCTCTACGAAGCCGGCGTTCTGCTCGATGAGGCCGCCGTGGAGCGTATCGAGGCGTTGGGTGTCGATGAGGTGCGGGTCCGCACGCCGCTGAATTGCGAAACCCGTTTCGGTTTGTGCGCCAGGTGTTATGGCCGCGACCTAGGGCGCGGCGGAATGATCAATGTTGGCGAGGCGGTCGGTGTGATCGCTGCCCAGTCCATCGGTGAGCCGGGTACCCAGTTGACCATGCGTACCTTCCACATCGGTGGTGCGGCATCGCGTACCGTAGTGGCCAGCCAGGTTGAAAGCAAGTCCAACGGTGTGCTGAAGTACAGCCCTAACATGCGCGTGGTGACCACCCTGCGTGGCGAGGTGATTGTGGTGGCACGCAGTGCCGAACTCAGCATCGTTGACGACCATGGTCGTGAACGCGAACGCCACAAGGTGCCGTATGGTGCGATGCTGGCGGTCAAGCAGGACGAAGCAGTGCGTGCCGGCGTGCTCCTGGCGACCTGGGATCCGCACACCCGTCCGATCATTACCGAGTATGCGGGCCAGGTGCAGTTCCAGAATGTCGAGGAAGGCGTGACGGTTGCACGGCAGATCGATGAGGTAACCGGCCTGTCTACGCTGGTTGTGATCGATCCGAAGCGTTCCACGGCACAAGGCAAGGGCGTGCGCCCGATGGTGCGCTTGATTGATGAGACGGGCCAGGAAGTGACGCTGGCGGGAACCGCCACTCCGGTCAGCATTACCTTCCAGACGGGCTGCATTATTACCGTCGAAGATGGTCAGCATGTCGGTGTGGGTGATGTGCTGGCGCGTATTCCCCAGGAATCATCGAAGACGCGTGATATCACCGGTGGTCTGCCGCGCGTGGCGGAGTTGTTCGAGGCGCGTGTGCCCAAGGATGCGGGCGTGCTGGCCGAGTGTACCGGGACCGTCTCCTTCGGCAAGGATACCAAGGGCAAGCAGCGTCTGGTCATTACGGACGTGGATGGCGTGGCAAATGAGTTCCTGATTTCCAAGGAAAAGCACGTACTGGCACACGATGGGCAGGTGGTCAACCAGGGTGAAATGATTGTGGACGGTCCGGCCGATCCGCATAGTATTCTGCGCCTGCTGGGGGTGGAAGAACTGGCGCGCTATATTACAGATGAGGTTCAGGATGTTTACCGTCTGCAGGGCGTGAAAATCAGCGACAAGCATATCGAGGTGATCGTGCGTCAGATGTTGCGTCGTGTACAGGTGTCAGACGCTGGCGAAACTCGTTTCATCATTGGTGAGCAAGTGGAGCGCGCCGATCTGCTGGAGGAGAACGAGCGCATGGCTGCCGAGGGCAAGAAGCCGGCCACCTTTGACTATATGTTGCTGGGTATCACCAAGGCATCATTGTCCACCGACTCGTTTATCTCCGCGGCCTCTTTCCAGGAAACCACGCGTGTGCTGACCGAAGCCGCCATCATGGGCAAGCGGGATGACCTGCGTGGTCTCAAGGAAAATGTCATCGTGGGTCGTCTGATCCCGGCAGGCACGGGTTTGGCTTACCATAACACGCGCCGGAAACAGCGTCTGGGTATTGATATTGCTGAAGACCGTGAGTTGCAAGGAGAAGAACAGGCCGCGCCGGGCGAATTACTTGACACTCCCGGTGTTTCTCAATAGAATTCGCAACCCTTTTTCCGTCGCAGCGGATGATGTTTCAAGTCACGCTGCGGCGGTATGTTTTTATGAAGCTGATTATTAACGTAATTTTAGATTTTTTCAGGATGCCTAAATAATGCCAACCATTAACCAGTTGATCCGCAAGCCGCGAGTTGCAATCGTAGAGAAGAGCAAAGTTCCTGCGCTCGCGGGCTCTCCGCAAAAACGTGGCGTATGTACCCGTGTGTATACCACCACACCAAAGAAGCCTAATTCTGCGTTGCGTAAAGTGGCCAAGGTTCGTTTGACCAACGGCTTCGAGGTGATCAGTTATATCGGCGGTGAAGGTCACAACCTGCAGGAGCACTCGGTGGTGTTGCTGCGCGGTGGTCGTGTAAAGGATTTGCCGGGTGTGCGTTATCACATGGTGCGTGGCAGTCTGGATACGGCGGGTGTGAAAGATCGTAAGCAGGCTCGTTCCAAGTACGGTTCGAAGCGCGCCAAGAAGGCGTAATTTTCAGAAATTAATTTCGAGGTTGATATGCCAAGACGTAGAGAAGTCCCCAAACGCGAAGTCTTGCCGGATCCAAAATTCGGTAATCAGGACCTGTCCAAATTTGTAAACGTATTGATGACCGCCGGCAAGAAATCGGTTGCCGAGCGCATTCTGTACGGTGCGTTGGAGCAGGTTGGCAATAAAACGGGCAAGGATGCGATTGAAATATTCAATCTGGCATTGACGAATGCCAAGCCGCAGGTGGAAGTGAAGAGCCGTCGCGTCGGTGGTGCGAATTATCAGGTTCCAGTCGAGGTGCGCCCTTCACGCCGTATGGCATTGGCAATGCGCTGGTTGCGCGAGGCCGCGCGGAAACGCGGCGAAAAGTCCATGGGCATGCGTCTGGCCGGTGAGCTGATCGATGCATCCGAAGGGCGCGGTGGCGCAGTGAAAAAGCGTGAAGAGGTACACCGTATGGCCGAGGCGAACAAGGCGTTCTCGCACTTCCGTTTCTGAATCAAATTTACGCAGTTTAACCAGAATATAGTTAGGTATCCGCCGTGGCACGTAAAACTCCTATTAATCGTTATCGCAATATTGGCATCAGTGCGCACATTGATGCGGGCAAAACGACGACGACCGAACGCATCCTGTTTTATACCGGGGTGAATCATAAAATCGGTGAAGTGCATGATGGCGCGGCCACCATGGACTGGATGGAGCAGGAGCAGGAGCGCGGCATTACCATTACCTCTGCGGCAACCACCTGTTTCTGGAAAGGCATGGATTTGTCCTTTCCGGAGCATCGCTTCAACATCATCGATACGCCGGGGCACGTCGATTTCACCATCGAGGTGGAGCGTTCCATGCGTGTGCTGGACGGCGCCTGCATGGTGTACTGTGCGGTGGGCGGTGTGCAGCCACAGTCCGAAACAGTCTGGCGCCAGGCCAACAAATACAAGGTGCCGCGTTTGGCGTTCGTCAACAAGATGGACCGCTCCGGCGCGAATTTCTTCAAGGTTGTCGAGCAGATGAGGGTTCGTCTCAAGGCCACCCCGGTTCCGATTGTGATCCCGATCGGCGCGGAAGAGAAATTTGTCGGCGTCGTCGATCTGGTCAAGATGAAAGCCATCATCTGGGATGAGGCCTCGCAGGGTATGAAGTTTGAATATCAGGATATTCCGGCCGATCTGGTGGAGACTGCAGGGAAGTGGCGCGAGGCTATGGTCGAGTCGGCGGCCGAGGCTTCCGAGGAGTTGATGAACCATTATCTCGAGAATGGTGAGTTGTCGGAAGCGCAGATCATCGCCGGTCTGCGTGCGCGTACACTCGCGTGCGAGATTCAGCCCATGCTGTGTGGTTCCGCCTTCAAGAACAAGGGCGTGCAGCGTATGCTGGACGCGGTGATACAGCTGCTGCCGTCGCCAGTCGATATTCCTGATGTGGGCGGGGAGACGGAATCGGGTGAGCGCGTCACCCGCAAGGCCGATGACGGTGAGAGTTTCTCCGCGTTGGCGTTCAAGTTGATGACCGACCCGTTCGTGGGCCAGCTGACCTTCGTGCGCGTGTATTCCGGCGTGCTGAAGAAGGGTGATACGGTCTACAACCCCGTCAGGGGCAAAAAAGACCGTATTGGGCGCATCGTGCAGATGCATGCGAACAATCGCGTAGAGATCGACGAGATTCTGGCTGGCGATATCGCTGCCTGTATCGGCCTGAAAGAGGTGACCACCGGCGAATCGCTGTGCGATCCGAGCAATCCGATCATCCTCGAGCGCATGGTGTTCCCTGAGCCTGTGATTCATGTGGCTGTCGAGCCGAAGACCAAGGTTGACCAGGAGAAAATGGGCATTGCGCTGGGCCGTCTGGCGCAGGAAGATCCGTCGTTCCGTGTGCGTACCGACGAAGAATCCGGCCAAACCATTATTTCCGGCATGGGTGAGCTGCACCTGGAAATTCTGGTTGATCGCATGAGGCGCGAATTCGGCGTGGAGGCAAATGTGGGTGCGCCGCAAGTGGCTTACCGTGAGGCGATCCGCAAGCCAGTTGATGCTGAGGGTAAGTTTGTCAAGCAGTCTGGCGGTCGTG
>JBFKMJ010000105.1:0-5364 GCA_041629915.1 Gallionella sp. | reverse complement strand
GCTTCCAGCACGATGCGCCGGTCCTGGTCGAACAGCAGGTCCTGCGGCTGCTCTTCCGTTTTTGCCGGGGTGACGGACAATACCGAACCCAGCACGTTGTTCGGACGATAGGTGGCCAGTCCTTTCAGGCCGGCCTTCCACGCTTCCATATAAAGGTCTTTGAAATCCTCGTAGGGGTAGTCGGCCGGCACGTTGACTGTCTTGCTGATCGCCGTGTCAATGAACGGGGCGACCGCCGCGACCATGTGCATGTGATCGATCGCCGAAATTTCCAGCGCGGTTACAAACGGAGCCGGCAGGTTGTCCACATCGCCGCCCATCTGCCGGTACATGCGCCAGGCATGATCTTCCACCGGATAATCCTTGGTGCTGCCGTCCATCATGCGTTTCTTGCGCGTGTAGAACCAGGAGAAGGGCGGCTCGATGCCGTTGGAGGCGTTGTCGGCAAACGCCAGCGAGATGGTGCCGGTGGGTGCGATCGACAGCAGGTGACTGTTGCGGATGCCATGCTTGCGAATCTTGTCCTTGATCTCTTCCGGCAGGCGCGACGCGAAGCGCGGTTCGGCGAGATATTGCTCGGTGTCCAGCAACGGAAAGGCACCGCGCTCAACCGCGAGGTCCACCGAGGCCAGATACGCTTCGTCGCGCATGAAACGCGTCAGCTGCGTGGCGAAGGTCCGCGCCTCCCTGGTGTTGTAGGGCAGACCCAGCATCACCAGCGCGTCACCCAGCCCGGTGAAGCCCAGCCCGATGCGCCGCTTGTTTTGCGCCTCCTGCTGTTGTTCGGGCAGCGGCCAGGCGGTGACGTCCAGCACGTTGTCCAGCATGCGCACGCCGACCTGCACCAGCTGTTTGAATTGCTCGAAGTTGAAGGCGGCTTCGGGGGTGAAGGCGTTTTCCACCATGCGGGTGAGGTTGATCGATCCGAGGCAGCAGCAGCCATAGGAAGGCAGGGGTTGCTCGGCGCAGTTGTGCACATACAGGCCATTGGCATCGAAGGCATGCACCTCGGCGACGGTCACGTCGTACACGTCTTCCACACCATCCTCTTCCAGCGACAGCACGGTCGCGACGAAACGCTCGGTATTCGGCTGGCGTTGATAATCGGCCAGCAGGCCATTCAACCGGTCCATCTTGTCGCTATCCGCAAAACCGATCTGCTCGGCATAGCGCCGGATGTTTTCGCCGCTGATGACGAGCTCATGCAATGCCTGGCATGCGTATTCGCGGGCGCCGCCTTTGCCGTCCGGCAATGTCTTCATGCCCTCGGAGCGGCGATTCTGGTAGAGGGTGGAGATGATGCCCAGGCGTTGCAGCATGCGCTGTGCGGCTTGCAGGTTGCCAAGGTCGATCTGCGTCAGGCGCAGGCTGACGCCCTTTGCCTGCGAGCCTTGCACCGAGCCGTCCGCATCGAACATGCCGCGCAATACGCCGCGATAGAAGGCGGATGAGGCGGTCTCCATTGCCGCAGTGAATCGCTTGTTGCCGGGCGTCAGGCCGAGTTCCAGCGCCAGCGTGCGTAATGCGCCTGTTGCCAGACGATACTCGCCGCGGCCGGTAACGGGTTTTTGCCAGCCGTTGAAATCGGCGCGGTGCGGCAATGAACGCGCCGCCTGCTCGGCGGCACGCATGACGCCGGCAATGCCGGCGGAAGGGCGCATGTCTTCGCCGTTGGCAATTTTCAGCGCGGCAGCATCCCACACGCTCAGCACCGCCTTGTCGTTCTTGAGAGTGCCATCGCCGATCAGCAAACCGATCAGATAGCCTTCCTCTTCGCTGTGTTTGCCGCCCCAGGCCTGCATGGCGCGATGGTCATGCAGCACGATTTGATCGTTGGCGCGCAGTTCACCCGCTTTGATCCACTCGGTTTCACGCGTAGCGCGCGTCATGCGGGATACGCGCAACACCGGATGATCTTCGGTCAGCCGCAGGGAATGTCCTTCTGCGGTTTTCAGGCGCAGCACCGGCTTGGTGCCGGTGAAGAAGAAGCCTTGCGATTCGGTCGGGTAGGTCTTGCCGTCGATCAGCGCCGCGAAGGGTTTGCCGATCAGGTCCTGCACCTGGCGCGCGCCCTGTTCGGTCATCACCCAGGTGTCGGCAGTGACACAGGGATTCGTGGCCTCAATAACTTCTATATAGGACAGGTTGTTGTCGCGATTCATCAGGTCGACGAACAGCACGCCCGGCTCGGCATGGTCGTAGGTGCTTTCCATGATCTGCTTCCACAACTCGGCGGCCGGCACCCTGCGGTATACCCAGTTGCCGTCGGCGCGCTGGGTGGCGCCCTGTTCCTTGATCGCGGCGGACGGCGCGGCGGCGTGCACCAGTTCGAAGTCTTCGCCGTTTTCCACGGCGTGCATCAGCGCATCGGTGACACCGACGGAAATGTTGAAGTTGCGCAGGTCGCCCTTGTCCTTGGCGTGGATGAATTTTTCGATATCAGGATGATCGCAGCGCAATACGCCCATCTGCGCGCCACGCCGCGCGCCGGCCGATTCGACGGTTTCGCAGGAGCGATCGAACACGCGCATGTAGGAAATCGGCCCGCTGGCGCGCGAATTGGTGCCCTTGACATGCGCGCCTTCGGGGCGGATCGAGGAGAAGTCATAGCCAACCCCGCCGCCGCGCCGCATGGTTTCCGCCGCCTGTTGCAGCGCATCATAAATGCCCGGTTTGCCGTTGCTGATGCCGGAAATTGCATCGCCCACCGGTTGCACGAAGCAGTTGATCAGCGTCGCCTGTATCTTCAGTCCTGCCGCCGAGTTGATGCGGCCGGCTGGCACCAGGCCGTTTTCCTGTCCCAGAAAAAACACCTCTTCCCACTTGGCGCGCTCTTCGGATTTTTCGGCTTGCGCCAGACCGCGCGCCACGCGGCGGCGCACATCTTCAATGGAGGTCTCGCCGGGCTCCGCGTATTTTTCCAGTAATACTTCGGTGCTGATTTCCTGCGCCAATTCGATTTGTTCTGCGGAAGCTGTTTTGTCTGCCATCTGGTCACTCTGTGAAGAAATTACGGGAGCATTCCCTGACTCATTCCGAGTCGTGGAATCCTTGTCTTGGGGCGTCTTGTGCGGGTCGGATGAAGCTGGAAGTTCTGAAGCGTTGCGGGCAGATGTCGAAGACGAGGCGTTCTCTATAACAAGCACAATATGATCCCCCTGGTTATGCGGGCTGCTGTGGCCCATAAAACTCAAAAACCACTACATCTAGTGGTTTTCCCCTTGGTTTTGACTAATTCTAGGGGACTGAGATTTTTTTGCAAGGATTATTTTGGGCTAATTTGGCCTATATATTTTCGGGTTGGGTGGTTTAATGCGGCCCGCAAAATGCATCATGTGGACCTGGTTTTGAGGTGCGATTCCTTGTTTTTAGTGCGATTCCTTGCCGGATCCGGCGAGCGTTTCCAGGGAGAAAATATCGCTATCCGGAGGCGTTCAATCCGGAAAAAAGTTGTCCACGGATTGCACAGATTAGGCAGGATTAATAATCTGCGTAATCTGCAGATGGAACTACCAATTTTTGATTAACAGCTTTAAAGGGTTCCGGTGTTTTGTTCCTTGACCCTGAACCACGCCGCATACAGCGCCGGCAGGAACAGGCAGGTAAGCACCGTGGCAATGATCAGGCCGCCCATGATGGATACCGCCATCGGCCCCCAGAATATCTGGCGGGTAAGCGGGATCATCGCCAGTATCGTTGCGGCAGCAGTCAGCATGATCGGGCGGAAGCGGCGCACGGTGGAGCTGATGATCGCCTCCCACTGTGTCTTGCCTTCTTCCTCGTCCTGGCGGATCTGGTCCACGAGGATGACCGAGTTGCGCATGATCATCCCGGCCAGCGCGATGAAACCGAGATTGGCGACAAAGCCGAACGGCACCTGGAACACCAGCAGCGCCAGCGTGACGCCGATCAGGCCGAGCGGCGCAGTGAGCAGCACGATGACGGTGCGGCTGATGCTTTGCAGCTGGAGCATCATCAGCGTAATTACGCCGACCAGCATCATGGGTACCACCGCCTTGATCGCGGTCTCGCCCTTGGCAGACTCCTCGACGCTGCCGCCCGTCTCGATGCGATAGCCGATCGGCAGCGTGGCGCGCAGCGTATCGAGCTGTTCGTTCATTATTGCCGACACGGTGGCGGGTTGGGTCTGGTCGGCCATGTCGCCCAGCACGGTCATGGTCGGCAGGCGGTCGCGCCGCCACACCAGTCCTTCTTCCAGTGTCGGCACCAGTCTCGCCACCTGCGCCAGTGGCACATGGCGGCCATTCGGCAACGGGATGTCCAGTTCGGGCAGCCGGTCCAGCGAGCGCATACCCCGGTCGGCGCTACCGCGCCACACCACGTCGATCAACTGGTCGCCTTCGCGATACTGTGCCAGCGCCACGCCGTTGAGCCAGCCCTGCAGGGCCTGCGAGATTTCCCGGCTGGAGGTGCCGAGCCGGCGCGCCTTGTCCTGGTCCACCTCGACGCGCAGCGCCTTGATCTTTTCATTCCAGTCGAAGCTGACATCCTGCAGATGCACATTGGCGCGCATCAGGTCGGCCACGCTGGCGGCGATGCTGCGCACCTGTTCGACATCCGGTCCCATCACGCGGAACTGCACCGGGTAGCCGATCGGCGGGCCGTTCTCAAGGCGCGACACGCGTGCGTGGATATGCGAGAAGCCGCCTTCCGCCGAATTGAACAGCTTCGTCAGCTTGCGCTTGAGCGCCTCGCGCTCTTTCATGCCCCTGGTGACGATCACGACCTGCGCATAGTTGTCGCTGAACAGGCGCACGTCGAGCGACAGGAAGAAGCGCGGCGCGCCGTTGCCGATATAGGAGGAGTAGCTGGCCACCGCCGGCTCATCGGCCAGTATCTGTTCGATGCGCCGGGTTTCGGCCTCGGTCGCCTTGATCGATGCGCCCTGCGGCAGCCACACGTCAACGATCAGTTCGATGCGGCTGGCGGCGGGAAAAAACTGTTTCTGCACGCCAATATTGAAGGCGGTGATGGATAACGCGAAAATGCCCACCGTTGCGGCGATCACCTTCCAGCGGTTGCGCAGACACCAGGTCACCAGCGCGCGAAAGCGGCGATAGAACGGTGTGTCGTAAATGTCTGCGCCATGTTTCTGCGCCTGCGCCACCAGTTTTTCCGGGTCGAGCAGGCGGTAGCCCAGATAGGGCGTGAATACCACCGCGACGATCCATGACGCCAGCAGCGCGATCGTCACCACCGCGAAAATCGAGAAGGTATATTCGCTCGCCGCCGATTTGGAGAAACCCACCGGTGTAAAGGCGGCGGCGGTAATCAGCGTGCCGGTGAGCATCGGGAATGCGGTCGAGGTGTAGGCGAAGGTCGCCGCCTTGAAGCGGTCCCAGC
>JBFKMJ010000104.1:0-5381 GCA_041629915.1 Gallionella sp. | reverse complement strand
CATCCCCCCGGTAACAAGGCGCAATCCACGCAAAGTCCCATTGCGCGCGCGCCGATCCCGGCCAAGCTGATCATCCCGTTCCGCCAGCATGCCGGCGAGGTTGCCAAGCCGGAGGTGCAGGTCGGCGATCATGTGCTGAAGGGGCAGCTAATCGGCATGCCATGCGGTTTTGTTTCAAGCGCAGTGCACGCCTCCACGTCCGGCACCATTGCCGCCATCGATATGCAGCCTGTCGCCCATCCTTCGGGCATGCCTGATTTGTGCGCCACATTGATACCGGACGGCAAGGATGAGTGGTGCCCGCATGCAGGGGTTGATTACCGCAAAAGTGATCCTGCCGACCTGCGTCACCTGTTGCGCATGGCAGGTGTGGTCGGGCTCGGCGGCGCGGGGTTTCCCAGCGATCTTAAACTGCGTTTTCTCAGGTTGCATCCCGGGCAGAGGATCAATACGCTGATATTGAACGGGGCAGAGTGCGAGCCTTACATCACCTGCGATGACATGCTGATGCGCGAGCGGGCCGCGGAAATCGTGCTGGGTGCAGAAATGCTGCGCTTCATTCTGGATGCTGCAGAGGTGCTGATCGCTATCGAGGACAACAAGCCGCAGGCGATCGCCGCGTTGCAGCAGGCAGTGACCGACAGCGGCCTGCCGTTTGAAGTCGTCACCATACCCACGGTCTATCCGAGCGGCAGCGCGAAACAGTTGATCCGCATCCTGACCGGGCTGGAGGTGCCATCCGGCAAGCTGCCCACCGATATCGGGGTGCAGTGCTTCAACGTGGCCACCAGCTACAGCGTGTATCGCGCCCTGGCACATGGCGAACCGTTGCTGTCGCGCATTGTCACCATCACCGGCAACATGAGCAAGGCGCAAAATCTTGAAGTGCTGCTGGGCACACCGGTCCAGGATCTGATGGCACTGGGCGAGGTGTTGCCGGATACCAACCGCTACATCATGGGCGGCCCGATGATGGGAATGGAGCTGGCTTCGACGGCCGTTCCGCTGGTCAAGGCCGGCAACTGCATCATTGCCTCCTCGGAGAAGCTGTTCCCGCCCGCCCCGCCGACCTTACCCTGTATCCGCTGCACGCGCTGCGCACAGGCATGCCCGGCAGATCTGCAGCCGATGGATTTGTACTGGTTTTCCAGGTCCAGGGATTTCGGCAAGGCACAGGGCTACAGCCTGTTCGATTGCATCGAATGCGGTTCATGCAGCTATGTCTGCCCCAGCCATATTCCGCTGGTGCAGTATTTCCAGTTTGCCAAGAGCGAAATCCGCGCGCGCGAGAAGGAAAATAAAGCCGCGGACCATGCGCGCAAGCGCTATGAATTCCGTGAATTCCGTATCGAACGCGAGAAAAAGGAAAAGGCCGAGAAGCTGGCCGCCAAGGAGCGTGCCATCAGAGAGGCACAGGCGGCCAAGGACACTGCGCCGGCCGTAAAGCCGGAAATCCAGGCGGCAATCGATCGTGCCAAAGATCAGGCAGCCAGCGCCGAACCGAAGAACACGGACAGTCCCGCGCCGCAGCAGCAGCTGGAAATTACCGGGATCGAAGCACGACGTGAGCACATTCGGGAACTGGCAAAATCGGCCGTCGAGCATAAGAAGGATTAACATGGGCGCATTCTTTTCCCCTTTTGTCAGCAAACCGGACACCGTTTCCCGGATCATGTTCAAGGTAATGCTGGCGCTAATTCCCGGCATTGCGCTGTATGTCTGGTATTTCGGCCCGGCGATTCTGGTCTCGCTCGCGCTGGGCAGCATTACCGCGCTCGGCACCGAGGCGCTGATGCTCAAATTGCGCAACCGCCCGGTCATCCCCTTTCTGAGCGACAACAGCGCGTTGCTCACCGGCTGGCTGCTGGCGCTCTCCATCCCGACCGTGGCGCCGTGGTGGCTGGTCGTGGTGGGCACGGCCTTCGCCATCAGCATCTCGAAACATCTGTTCGGCGGCTTGGGCAACAACCCGTTCAATCCGGCGATGGTCGGCTATGCCGTGCTGATCATTTCGTTCCCGATGCAGATGACACAATGGCCCAGTCCGCAAGGTCTGGGGACGGTCGGACTCGGATTTATCGGGCAACTGGAATATATTTTTCTGGGTGTGCTGCCGCCTGACATAATGCTGGACGCTATCACCACGGCCACACCGCTCGACACGCTGAAAACCCGCCTGCAACTCGATGAGTCGATCAAGCAGATTTTCGCCATGCCGATCTATGGCCGTCTGGCAGGGCAGGGCAGTGAAATGGTGGCGCTGGGATTCCTGCTCGGCGGAATCTATCTGCTTGCCGCACGCATCATCACCTGGCATGTCCCGGTCGCTTATCTGGCCACCCTGTCCATCACCGCCGGAATTTTTTACCTGATCGACCCATCGCAATATGCTCCGCCACAGTTCCACTGGTTCTCCGGCGCGGCCATACTGGGCGCATTCTTTATCCTGACCGATCCGGTGAGCGGTCCCACCACACCCAAAGGCAAACTGATCTTCGCCGCGGGCGCGGGATTGCTGACCTATCTGATCCGCGTGTTTGGCGGTTTCCCGGATGGCGTGGCGTTTTCCACGCTGCTGATGAATCTCTGTGTGCCATTGATCGTGTTGTACACGCAACCTTCCGTATTCGGCAAAAAGGAGAAGCGGTCATGAGGCGCACCATGGCAAAGGCTTCCTTCTACACCGCGTCGAATCTGCTGTTTTTTGCGCTGGTCAGCACGGCGTTGCTGGCCTGGACCTACGAACTGACGCGCGAGACTATCCAGCAGAGCATAGAAAGAGAGAAGCTGAAGCTGATTGCGCAAATTGCGCCGCCCGCGACTTACGATAACGACATCATGAAGGACACCGTGCAACTGGCAGCGGACGATTTGCTGGGCAGTGACGATACCACCATTGCCTATATCGGCCGCCTTGAAGGACAGCCTTCCATTGCAGTGATTCACGCCGTCGCGCCTGACGGCTATGCCAGGATCAACCTGATTGTCGCCGTTCATCATGACGGCACCATCAGCGGCGTGCGCGTGGTGTCGCACAAGGAAACGCCGGGACTGGGTGACTACATCGAGATTGCACGAAGCGACTGGATCACCGGCTTCAACGGAGCCTCGCTGGAAAACCGCAAGAGCAGTGAATGGAAAGTCAAAAAGGACGGTGGTACCTTCGATTACCGTGCCGGTGCCACCATCACGCCGCGCGCGATCGTGAAAGCGGTCCACAAGGCATTGCAGTATTACGCCCGGCATCGCGATGAATTATTCGCAGCCGGCTCGCCCTCTTCTTCCGGAGAGTCCGCCCAGAGTGCGGTTGAGGGGGCAAAGCAGGAAGTGGTTAAGGAGAAGAAGTAATGACCATTCGTGAAATCAGGGACATCTTTTACAACGGCCTGTGGAAACAGGATGCCGGCATCGTGCAACTGCTCGGCCTTTGCCCC
Organism: Gallionella sp.; assembly: GCA_041629915.1. Lineage (GTDB taxonomy): Bacteria > Pseudomonadota > Gammaproteobacteria > Burkholderiales > Gallionellaceae > Gallionella. The sequence continues at coordinate 1,947 of JBFKMJ010000104.1, read as the reverse complement.
CTGCTGGCGGTCAGCAGCTCGGTCGTGAATGCCCTCAGCCTGGGTTTGGCCACCACGCTGGTGATAACCCTGTCAAATACCGGCGTGGCTGCAATACGTGAATTCATTTCCAACGAAGCGCGCATCCCGATTTACATCCTGATGATTGCTGTGCTGGTGACCGTTGTGCAATTGCTGATGAATGCCTACATGTATGCGCTTTATCTGGTGCTCGGCATTTTCATTCCGTTGATCGTTACCAATTGCATCATCCTGGCGCGCGCCGAGTCGTTCGCCTCCAAGAACGGCATCTTTGCTTCCGCGCTGGACGGCATTGCCATGGGACTGGGGCTGACGGCGGTGCTGGTTGTGCTGGGGGGGATACGCGAGATTTTCGGGCAGGGTACCTTGCTGTCCGGCATCGACCTGGCATTGGGTGAAGCGACAAAATCCTGGATCATCACCGTCATACCCGATTATCGCGGTTTCCTGCTTGCGATACTGCCGCCCGGTGCGTTCATCACGCTCGGCATGTTGATCGCAGCAAAGAACTGGCTGAATCTGCGCGCCAAGCGCAAGGTTCACGGCGAGAACGCGACCATCACTCCGATAGAAGGCGGCTGTTCAACCGCTCACTAGCAGATCTCTGCAAATGAATGCAGACAAGCGGCGTGCCATATTCATGCGTCTCCAGGCGGCCAGTCCGCAACCGGCGACCGAACTGGAATACTCCACACCGTTTGAATTGCTGGTCGCCGTGCTGCTTTCGGCGCAGGCCACCGATATCAGCGTCAATGCCGCCACGCGGCAATTGTTCCCGGTAGCCAATACTCCGCAAGCCCTGCTTGCACTCGGTGAAGCGGGGCTGCGCGAATATATCCAGCGCATCGGTCTGTATCAAACCAAGGCCAGGCATCTGATACAAACCAGCCGGCTGCTGGTGGAACAATACGGCGGCAGCGTACCGCAGACCCGCGAAGCGCTGGAAGCCCTGCCCGGCGTGGGACGCAAAACGGCCAACGTGATTCTCAACACCGCCTTTGGGCAGCCCACCATCGCGGTGGACACACATGTTTTCCGCGTTGCCAACCGGACCGGGCTGGCGCGTGGCACGACTGTGCTGGAAGTGGAGAAAAAGCTGCTCGAGGTCGTGCCCGATGAATTCAAGCACAATGCACACCACTGGCTGATCCTGCATGGCCGTTATGTCTGTCGGGCACGCAAGCCGAAATGCGGTGCATGCATCATCAGTGACCTGTGCGAATACAAGGAGAAAGAACCCTGATGCTGTTCAATCCGTCACGCGACGAAGCGCGGAACTTTCTGTTTGAATCCTGGCGCAAACGCAGGGCGGGGGAATTGCTCACGCCACTGGAAGACCTGGTAACGCAGCTCATTGCCAAACATCCCGAATATCACGCCGTTCTGGAAAACCCGGAACGCCATCAGGACAAGGACTACCTGCCTGAACACGGCGCGGCCAACCCTTTCCTGCACCTGATGATGCATCTCACCATCGAAGAGCAAATTTCGATTGACCAGCCGGCAGGCATCCGCGCACATTTCGCGCGCCTGACGCAGCAGCATGAGTCGGAGCATGAAGCGCAGCATCGCATGATGGAATGCCTGGGCGAAATGATCTGGCAGGCGCAACGCAGCCACACCCAGCCGGATGCGGCTGTCTACATTGCCTGTCTCGAAGAACAATGAACCGGATCCGTTGCGTTCCGCAATGAAATAAGCGGCAGTCGGTGGTTGTCAGAAAGGCTGTGTATCCGATTGGCGTTGCCGCAAGGCCACGCGGCTGAGATACGCTTCACGCGCGATCTGCACATCCTCCAGGAAGTAAGGTAGCTCCTTCAGCAGCAAGGCCTGCGGACCATCCACGAGCGCCTTGGTTGGCGCCGGGTGAAAATCCACCAGCACCATGTTGGCGCCGGCCAGCACACCCTGCGCCGTGACATGCAT
>JBFKMJ010000103.1:0-5390 GCA_041629915.1 Gallionella sp. | reverse complement strand
GGCTTCGATACCGAGTCCAGGCCGACATTTGTCGTCGGCGATGTCAGCGAAGGGCCGCATGTGGTGCAGTTTGCCCTGCACGACAAGGCCTTTCTGTTCCAGCTGCATCGGGCGGAAGGGCGCCCGTTTCTGATGGAATTGCTGCAATCGGAACAGCTCATCAAGGTTGGTTTCGGCCTCAGATCGGATCGCGGGCATATTCGCGCGAAACTGGGCATCCATTTCGGTGCAGTGGTTGATCTCAATACGGTGTTCAGCATGAGGGGTTACCACAAGGAAATGGGCGTCCGGGCGGCGGTGGGGTTGGTGTTGAATCAGCGCTTTGCCAAGGCCAGGCACGTGACCACTTCCAACTGGTCGCAGCCCCAGCTCAACCCGCGGCAAATGATCTACGCAGCCAACGATGCCTACGCGGCACTGAAGGTGCTGGAGGCGTTGGACATTCCCCGCGAGGATTTGCCCATCATGGGCCTGGCTGCGGATTCTGAAAGCATCGATGCGGTCTTGCCTTGACGCATCCCGCAGGCAATCTGGCGCCGGGCCAATTCCAGATTTGCAGTACTAGGGAGCAGGGGGCAGGTCACAATCACACCGCATGACTCACGCAGCACCCAGCTTAAAACCGCTCCTGCGGCATCAGATAGCTCCATTGTCCTGGCGGTAATTTTCCCATGGACACGCGCCCGATCCGGATGCGTTTCATCGCCAGCACTTGCAGCCCTGCGCTTTGACACATATGCGCGATCTGGCCGGGTTGCACACCCTTGAGGGCGAAGCGCAGACGGGTTTCGCTTTGTCTGCTGACTTTGCTTGGGGGCAGTGCGCGTCCGTTATAGGTGAGTCCATGGTTGAGCTGTTTGAGGCTTTCGGGGGACAGCTCGCCTGCGACTTCTACGATGTATTCCTGTTCGAGCGTGGCGGCATCGTCACTGAGCTTGCGCGCAGCTCGCCAGTTCTGTGTGTAGATCACCATGCCGCTCGCGTTCTCTTCTAACGGGATGTATTGCACAAGCCGCAGGAAATGTTGCTTGAGCATATGGATGCCGGAAGGGTCGTTCGCTACGCGCGTTTCGGCGCGTATCAGTTGCAGCGCGGCGCTGGGGTTCTTGCCTGTATCGGCAGGCTGGTGCAGCAGGATGGTCGCGGGTTCTACGGGTGTGAGGCTGGCATCGGGGCTGAGCACAATCTTTTGCTCTGACACCATGAATTGCGGTTCTTCCACCACGAGTCCATCCACCATCACCCAGCCCCCCGCGATATAAAGCTCGGCCTCGCGGCGTGAGCAGGGGAGCGTTTCGGCGAGGCGTTTGGCGAGGCGAATCGGTGCGGTCATGGCAAGTGCCTGATAGAAACAAGAGGCAGCATTGTAATCGTTCGGGGTCGGTGAACCCCTGTAAAATACACACATGGACAATAATGATGAATCGACAAAGCGCCCCGGTCTGGAGGGCATCACGCTGGAAATGATGGTCACGCAGCTTGCCGAGCGCATGGGCTGGGAGGCGATGGGCGCGGCTGTGCCGATCCGTTGTTTTACGCATGACCCCGGCATCAGGTCGAGTCTGAAGTTTTTGCGCAAGACGCCGTGGGCGCGCCAGAAGGTGGAGGCGTTGTATTCGGAGCAAGTTAGACCGTCGGGATCAAACTAGCGGGCCAGCATCACATTCCTTTTACTGCAATCGGTTAAACTCGACTCATTCCCTGAACATCATTCCATGAAAAATATCGCACATCACACTGCTTCACTGACAATCACCGCTTGGGTCGGTGCGTTGTGGTCCATCGGCTATATTGCCGTATCCATCCTGTTCCGCGCACAACCGGACAAGCAGCTCGCCGGGATGCTGTCCGGGCAGATGCTCACCGCGGTCAGTTATATCGGTATCGTCTGCGGAACCTATCTGCTGCTCTATCGCGTTGCCCTGTCTGGCAAAGCCGCCGTGCGGGAGTGGATGTTCTGGCTGGTGGCGGCGATGCTCGCCATCACGCTGCTGCTGCAGTTCGGCATTTACCCGCTGATGGCGGATATCAAGCTGCAGGCCGGGACGCCGGACGTGATGCAGAGCGCGCTGGCTCCGCAATTCAGCATGTGGCACGGGATATCGAGCATCCTCTATCTGCTGCAGAGCCTGTTCGGCGCGGCGCTGATCATCCGGTGGTTCCCTGGAAATCCGTAACCCGTTTGTCACAAGCCGACATGTCATAATCGTTCGAGGCCAGCATGTTTCCTTCCCTGATTCCGAGCATAATCGTCTTTGGCGTCGCTGCCCTGGTGATCGTCCTCGCGGGCAGCCGGCTGGCCCGGCAGGCTGATATATTGGCCGACCAGACCGGCCTGGGCGAGGCGCTCTTCGGGGTCTTGCTCCTGGCCGGGGTTACCTCGCTGCCTGACTTCGCCGCGACCCTGAGTGCGGCGGTGGACGTCCGACCCGACCTGGCCATGAGCAACGTCATGGGCAGTATGGCAGTGAATCTGGCGTTTCTTGGCGTGGGCGACATGTTCTACCGCAAGGCCAACCTGGAACACGCGGCTGCGTCCCCCGTCAACCTGATGCTGGCGGGATTGCTGATTGTGTTGTTGACTTTGCCATTGCTCGCAATCTTTACGCCGGCGGTCACACAGTGGGGCGTGCACCCGATCACGCCGGTGATCGTCGCAGCCTATCTGTTCGGCCTGCACCTGGTCCACCGCACGCGGGAAAAACCCATGTGGTTTCCACGGCTGACCCAGCAGACAGTTCCAGATGAACCCGAAAAGCATCATCGTGGGCATTCGGCTGCTGTATGGCTTGGATTTATTGTCATGGCTGTCGTGACCGGCGCGGCCGGCTGGGTATTGATGGAGGCAGCAAAGAGCATCGCCGACCAGACCGGGTTGTCGGAAACCCTGGTTGGCGGCTTGTTCACGGCACTGGCCACATCAACGCCCGAGTTGGTGACCACCATCGCGGCAATACGGATCGGAGCGCTGACCCTGGCAGTAAGCAACATCTTCGGCACCAATTGCTTCAACATGCTCGTTGTCGCAGCAGCCGACGCGGGCTATACCCGCGGCTCCATCTACCATGACATGGCGCCGGTTCAGATGACCTGGGGCCTGGTGAGCATCCTGATGACCGCCATCCTGCTGCTGGGAATGGTGCGGCGGGAAACCTATGGAATCGGCCGGATCGGATTCGAAAGCGCCCTGATCCTGGGCATTTACGCCCTCGCGCTCAGCCTCGTTGTGGCAGGCGGCTGAGCTGCCCTGCTGCCAGGTTGTCTTTCTTCTCATCTTCGAGCACATGGCCGCTTATCGGAATCATGGACATTTGTTTTCCGGGGCGTCATCATTGAGTGCGGCCGTTGTCTTCAGAGGAGAGCAGTCATGGGGTTGTTTGAAAAAATACGGGGCCCGAAGTCAAAATACGACAAAAGCCTGCCCTATACCTATGAGGCCCGGATGCGCATTCTGGAAGGGAGTGACGAATACAACTCCTATTTCTCGGATACGATCTGCGGGCTGGTGGAATACCTGCACCGCAACCAGGTTCATCCCGGCGAGGTGGAAATTTTCGAGATTTACCGCGAACAGGAATTCCCGGTGGACGCGAAGCGTTTCACCACGCCCGACCATCAGTGGCTATTCAAGCCGGACATCTGCCGTGCGTTTGAGGATCATTACCAGGGCCACATACACGACGACACCTGCTCGTTCAACGACCGGGATTGCAAGGGGAGCGGCCCCTGAATGGAGTCTGCTGCTGTAAAATTTCCGGTATGAGCAAGGCATACACACGTGAAGACGACAACGACGACGGCGAACTGGAACCATCGATACAGTTGCCGGCGGGCGTTCGCAATTACATCACGCCCAACGGTTACCGCAGTCTGAAAGAGGAGCTGGACCAGCTCTGGAAAGTCGAGCGCCCGGCGCTGGTGAAAATGGTTGCCTGGGCGGCCTCCAACGGCGACCGCTCGGAAAACGGCGACTATATCTACGGCAAGAAACGCCTGCGTGAAATTGACCGCCGCGTGCGTTTTCTGCGCAAGCGCCTGGAGCAGGCCGAGGTGGTCGATCCGTCGCAACGCGGTGCATGCGAGCAGATATTTTTCGGCGCGACGGTCACGGTCTGTGACAGCGATGGTTGCGAGCGTGCCTACAGCATCGTCGGCGTGGACGAAGCGGATGCCGGGAACGGCATGATCAGCTGGATATCGCCGCTGGCGCGCGCCTTGCTCAAATTGCGCGAAGGTGAAGTGGCCATATTGCGCACACCGTCCGGTGTCCAGGAACTGGAAATCATGTCGGTGGCCTACCGGCAAATATAAGCCAAGCGTATGCCTTGCCCGATAGTGATCAATTATTCTGCAAGGTCTCCTGCTGATACAATGGGCGCCATCCGGGCCACAACAACAAAACAGTCAACGCAATCAGGGAGGGCAACATGAAAAAAATCGAAGCGATAATCAAGCCATTCAAACTGGACGAAGTGCGCGAAGCGCTTTCCGAGCTGGGCGTGAGCGGTCTGACCGTCGTCGAAGTCAAGGGATTCGGGCGCCAGAAGGGTCACACCGAACTGTATCGCGGCGCCGAATATGTGGTCGATTTCCTGCCCAAGATCAAGGTCGAAGTCGTGGTGCCAGCCAGTCTGCTCGACACGGCCGTCGAAGCGATCATCAGGGCCGCACACACCGGCAAGATTGGCGACGGCAAGATTTTCATCTCATCGGTGGAGCAGGTGATCCGCATCCGCACCAGTGAGCTCAACGAAAACGCGCTCTGATCCAACCGCTGCTTGCGAGCGGCGATCCGTGAACAGGCGGGGGCGTAACGCATCAGCATGAAGTTCATCCAGTCGCGCGACAACCCCTTCTTCAAGGACCTTGCCAGGCTGGCCGCTTCGGCGCGCCAGCGGCGCAAGGAAAACCGGACCCTGCTGGACGGCGCGCATTTGCTGGCGGCGTATCTGGACAGCGGTTCCCGGCCGCGACACATCCTGATCAACAGCGCGGCACCGGCCGATGCGGAAGCACAGGCGCTGCTCGCACGCGCAGCCGACGTCCCGCTGACGCAACTGGACGACAACTTGTTCGCCGCGCTGAGCGACCTGAAAACACCGAGCGGCCTGCTCGCGCTGATCGACCTGCCGCAGCCAACCGCCACGATAACTGACAGCCGTTTCGCGTTGTTGCTGGAAGACATACAGGATCCCGGCAATCTCGGTTCGATGCTGCGTTCGGCGGCGGCGGCCGGCTGCGACGCGGTGTTTCTGTCCGGCGGCTGCGCCGATGCGTGGTCGCCCAGGGTGCTGCGCGCCGCGATGGGCGGGCATTTCGTGCTGAAGATTCATGAGCGTCAGGATTTGCCGGAACTGGCCGGCGCTTTTTCGGGCAGATTGCTGGCGGCC
>JBFKMJ010000102.1:0-5397 GCA_041629915.1 Gallionella sp. | reverse complement strand
GGCCAGCGCCTCATCCGAGCTGACGCAATCGCAGCGGCTTTGCGGAATGGCACCCGCACCTGCGCCACTGCCCCACAGCCACAGACTGTTGACCGGCAATTCCCCGCGCGCCTCGCGGGCTTCATTCACGGGGTGGGCAAACAGCAGCATCTGGATTTCGTTGAATACCTGATGCCAGCGCGCCGCGTCTTTGCCTGTGGGGAGCAAACCGCGCACGTCGCGTCCGGCAGCCTGCGACAGCGGCACGGTTTCAATGTCCGGCAGCCCGTCAACGCGCACATACCAGCGCTGCGGATGCGGTGCGAAAAACGCCATGCCCTGCCCGGCGAAATGCTCGTTCAGCGCGGCGCACAGCTGCCCGGCCTCATCCGCGCCGGCTCCCACATCCGGCAGCAATACCAATTGCTCGCGCTGCAAACGCAAATGCACCGGATCGGCGCGCAGCCAGCCCCCCTCGCCCAGCCCGTCAAACGCGGCAGAAAGCGATGCAATCGGCTGGCAAGGCACACCAAACAATCCGCACAGGAAGTTCTCCAGCGACGCTGCCTCCTGAAATTCACTGCGAGACCGCGCCAGCATTTTTTCCAGTGCAGGCAGTCGCAGATCCGCACAGACTTCGGCGGCGAAATCTTTCGGCAGGAACAAATCGCAAATAACCAGATGAACACTTTTCATGGCGGCGAGTTTATCACCTCCCTGCGCTGTCATACCCGGCACGCTTGTGGCACACTTACGCCCGTTCCAACTATTGGCAGCCACACCTTGCAACCCTACGAACTGTTCATCGGCCTGCGCTATACCCGTGCCAAACGGCGCAACCACTTCATCTCGTTCATCTCGCTGATTTCCATGCTGGGCATGGCGCTGGGCGTGATGGCGCTGATCGTGGTGCTGTCGGTGATGAACGGCTTCCAGAAGGAAATCCGCGCGCGCATGCTGGGGGCATCGCCGCATCTCGAAGTGGTTGCGAACGGCGGGCGGCTGCACGGCTGGCAAGCGGTTCTGGACCAGGTCGCGCAACACCCGCAGGTTTCCGCCGCCGCACCGTACATCGCCGGACAGGGCATGTTGTCGTTCGGGCAGAACGTGCAGGGCGTGATGGTGCGCGGCATCGACCCGCAGCGGGAAAGCGCGATTACCGAGCTTGCGGACAAGATGAAATCAGGCCGGCTGGACGAGTTGCGCGGCGGGGGATTCACCATCGCAATCGGCTCCGACCTGGCACGTTCGCTCGGCGTGCAGATCAACGACAGGATCATGCTGATCGCCCCGCAGGGCCAGATCACGCCCGCCGGCATGATGCCGCGCCTCAAGCAATTCCGCATATCGGGCATCTTCGAGATCGGCATGGCGCCCTACGACAACAGCCTCGCGCTGATTCACCTCGACGATGCACAGAAACTGTTCCGGTTCGGCGCTGCGGTGACCGGCATCAGCACCAGATTGCAGGACCTTGACCGCGCGCCGCAGGTGGCGCGCGAACTGCAGGACGAATTGCCGCCGGATTTGTACGCCAGCGACTGGACGCGCCAGAACAGCAATTATTTCCGTGCGGTGCAGATGGAAAAGAAAATGATGTTCATCATTCTGTCGCTGATCGTTGCAGTGGCCGCCTTCAACATCGTCTCCACCCTGGTCATGGCAGTCACCGACAAGCAGGCCGACATCGCCATTCTGCGCACCCTCGGCGCGAAGCCTTCCAGCATCATGAAAATCTTCATCGTGCAGGGCGTGGTCATCGGCGTAATCGGCACGCTGCTCGGCAGCCTCGGCGGCATTGCGCTGGCGCTCAATCTGGACGTGGTCGTGCCGTTCATCGAGCGCCTGCTCGGCGTGCAATTCCTCGCCAAGGACGTGTATTACATCACCGACCTGCCCTCCGACCTGCGCTACCCCGAGGTCGCGCTGGTCGCCTCCCTGTCTTTCCTGATCAGCCTGCTGGCGACGCTCTACCCGAGTTACCGCGCATCGCAGACACAACCGGCGGAGGCGCTGCGTTATGAATGACAGGATCGAGGAGCGAGGAGCGAGGAGCGAGGCAGTCATTTCCTGCCGCGATTTGAGCAAGACTTTCACCATCGGCAAGGAGGATGTGCCGGTGCTCAAGAGCGTTGATCTTGACGTGCGACGCGGCGAACGCCTCGCCATCGTCGGCGCATCCGGCTCCGGCAAGAGCACGCTGCTGCACCTGCTGGGCGGGCTGGACAGCGCCAGCGGCGGCAGTGTGCAGATACTCGGCCAGGATGTGCTATCGATGAACGAGACGCAGCGCGGCGAACTGCGTAATCGCGCCCTCGGCTTCATCTATCAATTTCATCATCTGCTGCCGGAATTCACCGCGCTGGAAAATGTCGCGATGCCGCTGCTGATCCGCGGCCAGAAACGCGCCGAGGCCGAACCGCGCGCTGCCGCAATGCTGACACAGGTCGGGCTGGCGCATCGTCTGCGCCATCATCCATCCGAATTATCCGGCGGCGAACGCCAGCGCGCCGCCGTGGCGCGCGCGCTGGTCACCGAACCGGCCTGCGTGCTCGCCGACGAACCCACCGGCAACCTCGACCGCAACAGCGCGCAAGCCCTGTTCGAACTGATGCAGCAACTCAACGAGGAATTCAACACCAGCTTCATCGTCGTCACCCACGATCTCGAACTGGCAGGACGGATGCAACGCCGTTTGCACCTGGTGGATGGCGTGCTTCAGGAAGGATAGCGAAGCTCAACCGCAAGGAGGATACCGGGATGATTCAGGATCGCGCTGCCGGAGCCGTCATGGGTGCCCTGATCGGCGATGCCCTCGGCCTGGGATGTCACTGGTACTACAACCTCGACGAACTGCACCGCGATTACGGGTCATGGATCGTCGGCTACACCACACCCAGACCGGATCGTTATCACGGCGGCATGCAAGCCGGACAATTGTCGCAGACCGGCCTCATCATGGTCATGCTGCTGCGCTCCGTGGTCGAGCACGGAGAATACCGGGAGGAGGATTTCACGCGGCGGCTGGATCAGGAGCTCTTCCCGCTGCTCGATGGCACGCCCGCCTGCGGCCCCGGCGGTTACACCAACCAGTCCATCCGCGAGGCCTACCGGCGGCGCGTCGAGCAGCATAAAACATGGCAGGAAACCGGCGGCCATGCGGACACCACCGAATCGGCCGAACGCGCCATCGTGCTGGCGGCGCGTTATGCAAAACAGCCGCGACGGGTCGCCGAAACCGTATCTGCCAATTGCCGCCTCACCCAGGGCGACGAGGCGATCATCGCGATGAGCACCGCTTACAACTGCGTCCTGTCGTTACTGGTCGGCGGAGAGCGTCTGACCCCCGCCGTCTCGGACAAGCTGATGCAACTGGTGCAAAGCGGGGAGTTGCCGTTTCATGCCGTGACGAAAGAAGGCAGCGTCGCGCCGCAACCCGGCGACCCGGACCCGCCGCGTGCCGGGCGTTTCTCTTCTCCCGATGCCTTGCTGACGCCGCACTATGCCGCCCTCGCCGCCATTGATCCGGACATTCATATCGAACCGGCATGGAAAGCATCCATCGTCTACGGCATGCCGTGCGCCATCTACCACCAGCTTCCCGCCGCCTATTACCTCGCCGCTCGCTTCGCGGATGACTTTGAATCCGCCGTCCTGCACGCCATCAACGGCGGCGGACAGAACATGTCCCGCGCCATGCTCACCGGCGCGCTGGTTGGCGCACAAGTCGGATTGAGCGGCATCCCGCGGCGTTTCATCGACGGGCTGGAAAACGGTCAGGCATGGCAGGAACTGGCCGTGAGACTCGGCGAGCTGGCACAGGGTCAGGACGGCATGAGAACCGCAAGCTGACTGTTGTTTGTGTCAGATACAAATCTGCGCACGCACGAACCGGGACAGATCGCCGCACAGATTTGCAGGCGTTCGGATTTTCCCGGTCAATGCCGGGCCAGCACCGCGAGCATCGCCTCGACCTCGACCACCTTGTCGCGCGGCGCCCCGCGCCATTCCCCGCGCGCCACCTCCACCTCATCGAGCCGCTTCCAGTCATCGAAGGAAACGATTTGCACGCCGCGCTGGCGCAGCAGCAGGTCGATCGCCTCACGTTCGGGTAGCGCACGCGCCTCGAGACCGGCGCAATCGGCCATCATGTGTTCGACCACATGGGCGGACGCGCCCTTGTGTGAGCCGATGAGTCCCTGCGGCCCGCTGCGCGCCCAGCCGACGACGTATTCGTTGGCAATCACGGCACGGCTGACCGGGTCGACGACCCGCCCGTCCTCATTCGCAATGACTCGCGCCGTTTCGTCATAGGGAACGCCGGGTATCCGCTCGGCGGCAAAACCGATTGCAGGCAGCACCATCCCGACTTCGAGAACTTCCGTTTCGCCGGTGCCGCGTACACTGACCGTGCCGTCCGCCTGAACCTCGAGACGGTTCCTTTCGAGTCTGATGCCGGCCACATTGCCGGACGCGTCGGCAATCACCTCGGTCGGCGAAACACAAAAGCGCAGGTGGAGTTTCTTTGATTTGCTGCCGGGCGGTCGCGCGGCGAAGGACTGGAGTATTTTCAGGTTTTTTTCCTGCTGCGTACTGCCCGCAGATTCCGGAATGACACAACCCGCAAGCTCGCCAGGTGCGACGACCGGATCAACATCTTCCATCTCGCCCAGCTCCTTGAGCTCGGGCGGTGTAAACGCAGCCTGCTCCGGCCCGCGCCGCCCGAGAATGAACACCTCGCGCACCCGGCTGTTGCGCAGCTCCTCCAGCGCATGCGCGGCAATGTCTGTCTTCTCGAGTTCAGCGGGCGTGCGCAACAGAATACGGGCGGCATCGATGGCGACATTGCCGTTGCCGACCACCGCGATACGCGACACCGACAAATCGATCTTTGCCTGACAATAATCGGGGTGTCCGTTGTACCAGCCAATAAACACCGTCGCCGGCGTGCAGCGCGGCATGCCTTCCCCGGGAATGCCGAGACGCCGGTCGGCCTCGTTGCCCACCGCGTAGACGATCTGATGGTAATGGCAGCGCAACTCCTCCACCGTCACGTCGCGCCCGAGGCACACATTGCCCAGAAACCTGAAAGTGGGGCGCGCCGCGGTCTTTTCGTAAACGCGGGTGACCGCCTTGATGTTCTGGTGATCGGGGGCAACGCCGCCGCGCACCAGCCCGTAGGGAGTGGGAAGACGGTCAAACAGATCGACATGAACCACCGTATCGGTACGCTTGAGCAGCGCCTCCGCGGCGTAGAAACCGGCTGGTCCGGAACCGATGATTGCGACACGCATGAATCACCTCCACGAAAAATTAAAGTGTGCCTCGTATTAACGGGTATGGCAGCAGTGCCGCCTCTGATAATGAAACTCGCCATGCCCGTTCCCTCACCTCAATCCTCTCCCCGGGAAAGCCCCT
>JBFKMJ010000101.1:0-5399 GCA_041629915.1 Gallionella sp. | reverse complement strand
TTCAGCCTGTCACTCAAAAAGGTTAACGGAACACAATGGTCTTGTTACTGCAGATCAGCACACGGTCTTCGATATGGTAGCGCAGGCCGCGCGCCAGCACCGTTCTTTCGATGTCGCGCCCGTAGCGCACCAGATCGTCCACCGTATCTCCATGATCCACACGCACCGTATCCTGCTCGATGATTGGTCCCGCGTCCAGCTCCTCGGTCACGTAATGGCAGGTCGCGCCGATCAGTTTCACGCCGCGGTGATAGGCCTGATGATAGGGCTTCGCGCCGACAAAGGACGGCAGAAAGCTGTGGTGAATGTTGATGACGCGCCCGGCGTAACGCTGGCAGAAATCCGGCGGCAGGATCTGCATGAAACGCGCCAGCACCAGCGTGTCTCCCTGATGCTGCTCGAACAGGGCGCCGATTTCGGCGAAGGCCGCCGCCTTGTCGGCCATGTCGACATGGATGAACGGGATGCCATGCCATTCGACGAAGCCGCGCAGGTCTTCGTGGTTGGAGATCACGCACGGAATCTCCACCTCCAGTTCGCCGCTGCGCCAGCGGTGCAGCAGGTCATTCAGGCAATGGTCCTGCTTGCTCACCAGTATCACCAGCCGCTTCTTCCGCGCGGAATCGGAAAATTGCCAGGTCATTTCGAACTCATCGGAAAGCTGCGCGAAACGGCGGCGAAACTCGTTCGCATCGAACGGCAGCGAGTCCGCCAGAATTTCCTGGCGCATGAAAAAGTGCTGCGTCTCCAGATCGGTGTGGTAACTCGCCTCGACAATGAATCCGCCATGCTGCGCGATGAAGCCGGTGACGGCGGCGATGATGCCCGCACGATCCGGGCAGGAAATGGTGAGCGTGTAGCGGTGTCTGTTCATGTCAGTTTCCCATCAAACTCGGTGGAGCGAATGTTGCGATCCTACAACGCCACGCCCTGGTCGCGCAGGTATTCCTCATAGCTGCCATGATAATCGGTCACGCCCTTGGCGGAAATCTCGAAGATGCGCGTCGCCAGCGATGAGACAAACTCGCGGTCATGACTGACGAACACCAGCGTGCCCTTGTACAGGTCGAGTGCGGTGTTGAGCGACTCGATGGACTCCATGTCCATGTGGTTGGTCGGCTCGTCCATCAGCAGCACGTTGGGTTTTTGCAGCATCAGCTTGCCGAACAACATGCGTCCCTTCTCGCCGCCGGACAGCACCTTCACTTTTTTCTTCACATCGTCGCCGGAAAACAGCAGCCGCCCCAGCGTGCCGCGCACCACCTGGTCGTCATCTGATGGACCGCGCCAATCGGTCATCCAGTCCATCATGAGTTCGTCTTTGGCAAAATCGGCGGCGTGATCCTGCGCGTAGTAACCCAACTTGGCCTTGTCCGCCCATTTGACGGTGCCGGTGTCGGGCGCGAGTTGGCCTGCCAGAATGCGCAGCAGCGTGGTCTTGCCGATGCCGTTCGGGCCGATGATGGCAACCTTTTCGCCCGCATCGATGCGGAAGTTCACATTGGAAAACAGCATGCGGTCGAAACCCTTGGCCAGTTTCTGTACTTCCACCGCGACGCGGTGCAGCTTGTCGCGCTCGTCGTATTCGAAGCGGATGAACGGATACTGGCGACTGGACGGCTTGATGTCCTCGATCTTGATCTTGTCGATCTGGCGCGCGCGTGAAGTGGCCTGTTTGGCCTTGGATGCGTTCGCCGAGAAGCGCGCCACGAAGGCTTTCAGTTCGGCGACTTTTTCCTTGGCCTTGGCGTTGTCCGCCGATTGCTGCTCGCGCGCCTGGGTCGAAGCCAGCATGTAGTCGTCGTAGTTACCCGGGTAAACGGTGATCTTGCCGTAGTCCAGATCAGCCATGTGGGTGCACACACTATTCAAAAAATGGCGGTCGTGCGAGATGATGACCATGGTCGAGTTGCGCGCGTTGAGGATGTCCTCCAGCCAGCGGATGGTGTTGATATCGAGGTTGTTGGTCGGCTCATCCAGCAGCAGGATGTCCGGGTTGGAAAACAGCGCCTGCGCCAGCAGCACGCGCAGCTTGAAACCGGGCGCAACTTCGCGCATCGGTCCCTGGTGCAGCTCGATCGCAATGCCGACGCCGAGCAGCAGCTCGCCTGCGCGCGCTTCGGCGGTGTAGCCGTCGTATTCGGCGAAGGACGCTTCCAGGTCGGCAGCGCGCATGTAATCCTCTTCCGAAGCGTCCGGATTGGCGTAGATCGCATCGCGCTCGGACATTGCCGCCCACATCTCGTTATGCCCCATCATCACCACATCCAGCACACGCACATCCTCATACGCAAACTGATCCTGGCGCAACTTGCCGAGCCGCTCACCCCGGTCCAGCATCACTTCGCCGGAGCTCTGCTCCAGATCGCCGCCGAGGATTTTCATGAAAGTCGTCTTGCCGCAGCCGTTCGCGCCGATCAGGCCGTAGCGGTTGCCGTCGCCAAACCTGACGGAGACGTTCTCGAATAGCGGCTTTGCGCCGAACTGCATGGTGATGTTTGCGGTGGAAAGCATGTAAAACTCAATCTATACAAATTTCTGGGGCGCGATTCTAACATCGCATGCGCGACCCGCCGAATTAAACGCCGATGCATTTGTTCAGAATACCGGGCTATCGGCTAAAATGCACCGAACTCATTTCACCCGATATCATGGTTCCTCATCTCACTACCGCCCTGACCGGCCCGCTGCTCGATCTTGAGCGGCGCTTTCTGGCTGCCATGCCGACCATTGAGCACTGGTTCCGCTCGCAATGGGTCGAGCATGCCGTGCCGTTTTATGCTTCCGTGGACCTGCGCAACAGCGGCTTCAAGCTCGCGCCGGTGGATACCAATCTGTTTCCCGGCGGCTTCAATAATCTCAATCCGGATGTCCTGCCGCTGTGTGTGCAGGCGATGCAAAGCGCGGTGGAAAAAGAGTGTCCGGAAGCGCGTGGCGTGCTGCTGATCCCGGAGAACCACACGCGCAACCGCTTCTATCTGGAGAATGTCGCGCAACTCGTCACGATACTCAGGCAGGCAGGCATGGCTGTGCGCGTCGGCAGCCTGCTGCCGGAAGTCACTGCGGCCACCCCGATTTCATTGCCAAACGGCACCACATTGACGCTGGAGCCGCTGGTGCGGCACGGCAACCGGCTCGGGCTGGCAGATTTTGACCCGTGCGTGGTATTGCTCAACAACGACCTCTCCGCCGGCGTGCCGGACACCCTGAAAAATCTGGAGCAGGCGGTTTTCCCGCCGTTATCGGCAGGCTGGCATGTGCGGCGCAAGTCATTGCATTTCGCCGCCTACCAGCGGGTGGCACAACAGTTTGCCGAACTGATCGACATCGACCCCTGGCTGATTGATCCGTATTTTGCCGTGTGCCATCAGGTCAGTTTTCACGAACGCGCCGGCGAAGAATGCCTCGCCGCACAGGTAGACAGCATCCTGCAAAAAATGCGCGTTAAATATGCCGAATATAACGTGAAGCACGACCCCTTCGTCATCATCAAACCCGATGCGGGCACCTACGGCATGGGCGTCATGACCGTGAAAGATGCCAGCGAAGTCATCGGATTGAACCGCAAACAACGCAACAAGATGGCCGTGGTCAGGGACGGCCTGCCTGTCACCGACGTGCTGGTGCAGGAAGGCGTCTATACCTTCGAGAACGTGAACGAGGCCGTTGCCGAACCGGTGGTATACCTGGTCGACCATTATGTGGTCGGTGGCTTTTATCGTGTGCATACCGCGCGCGGCACCGACGAGAACCTCAACGCACCCGGGATGCATTTTGAGCCTCTCGCGTTCGAATCCGCCTGCACCCTGCCGAATCCGGATTGTGCGCCGGACGATACCCCAAATCGTTTCTATGCCTATGGCGGAGTGGCACGGCTGGCCTTGCTGGCGGCGGCGATAGAGCTGGAGGGGACGGCGGCGTGAAGTTTGGCTGGCGCTTCCTGCTTTTGCCGATGCTTGTTCTGCTCACTGCCTGCGGCAAGGAGCCGCCCGCCTACCAGGAACAGGCCTACGTGTTCGGCACCCTGGTGGACATCAGCATCCACGGCGAGGATGAAGCGCGCGCACGGCAGGCGGCGAGCGAAGTGCTGCATGAATTCCAGCGTTTGCATGACATGCTGCACGCCTGGCAGCCAAGCGAGTTAAGCGGGCTGAACGCGGCATTTGCCAGGAGCGAAGGCACGGCGATTTCGCCGGAACTCGAAGCCATGCTGCAGGATGCCGCGCAACTCTCGCAGCAATCGCAGGGAGCCTTCAACCCGGCGATCGGCGAGCTGGTCGAACTGTGGGGTTTTCACGGCGACGAGTTCAAGCCGGTGCAGCCCGACAAGGCGCAGATTGCACAGCGGGTGGCCAACAATCCGCAGATGGGTGACCTCGCCTTCGGGCAGGGCCAGGTGCAAAGTCGAAACCCGGCCGTACGGCTCGATCTGGGCGGCTATGCCAAGGGATATGCACTGGACCGCGCGGCGATATTGCTGAAACAGCGAGGCATCCGCAATGCGCTGATCAACATCGGTGGCAACATCCTCGCGCTGGGACAGCACGGCAGGCGCGCATGGCGCGTCGGCATCCAGCATCCGCGCCAATCCGGCGCACTGGCAACGCTGGAGCTGCATGACGGCGAAGCGGTCGGCACCTCGGGCGACTACCAGCGTTACTTTGAATCGGGCGGCAAACGTTATTGTCACCTGATCGACCCGCGCAGCGGTTATCCGGTGCAGGGCGTGCAGGCGGTTACCGTTGTGACGCGCGGTACACGCGCCGGGGTTCTGTCCGATGTCGCATCCAAGCCCTTGTTCATTGCCGGCACCGGCGGCTGGCGCGCCGCCGCACAGCAAATGGATTTGCCCGAAGCGATGCTGGTGGATGCGCAAGGCGGGATTCATCTCACAGCTGCACTGCAGAAACGGCTAGAATTCACCGACAAGGCCGCACGGATTGAAGTGGTGCCGTGAGTGTTCCGGGACCGAAATCCGGCTAAGGAGAAATACGCCGCGTGCCGATAGTGGCGTAAGGAGGTGATGCAAATGACAGGAATCATGGTAGTCGCACACAACGCACTGGGCGAAAGTCTGGTCGATTGCGTCAAACATGTGCTGGACAAGGTCCCGCACAATCTCGGGGTCTTGTCTGTTTATGCCGGCGACGATCCGCAAAAGAAGCTGGCCGAAGGCCGGGAACTCATCCGGAAACTCGACACCGGTGGCGGAGTGTTGATTCTGGCAGACATCTTCGGCGCCACGCCGAGCAACATCGCGCGACAACTCTGTCATGCCGAGCATGTCATGGGCGTGGCCGGGGTCAACCTGCCCATGCTGCTGCGCGTGGTGTGCCACCCCGACAAGGCCCTGCCCGAGCTGGCGCGCCTCGCGCACGAAGGCGGCCGCGAATGCATTG
>JBFKMJ010000100.1:0-5490 GCA_041629915.1 Gallionella sp. | reverse complement strand
GGTCAATCAGATGCTCGCGCAAGAATACCGGTTCTTTTGCATCCATAAACGTTCGCCCATTCTGCTCGGTGCCATGAGTGGGTCATTCTATTCCGAATCCGGCGGCAATGGTGCAGTCAACCTTCAGGTTATGTTGAAGCCAATAGCCTACGCCGATTCTCGCGATCTTGATTCGCGTTTACGCTCGTTTTGGCTACAGCCGCCGCTGGCGCGGCTTAACATGCGCTGCGCGCATGTTAGCTTACGCCGAATCTCGCGATCTTGATTCTCTCTTGCGCTCGTTTTCAGTCAGGAAGCGTTTACGCATACGGATGGATGCTGGCGTTATTTCCACCAGTTCATCATCATCAATAAACTCGACTGCGGATTCCAGCGTCAGACGAATCGGCGGGGTCAGGCGCACCGCCTCGTCGGTGCCCGAGGAGCGCACATTGGTCAGTTGCTTGCCCTTGATCGGGTTGACCACCAGATCGTTATCGCGGCTGTTTACACCGATAATCATGCCCTCGTACAGCTTGTCGCCGGGCGACACGAACATGCGGCCGCGGTCTTCCAGTTTCCACAACGCGTAAGCTACCGCATCACCGTGTTCAGCTGAAATCAGTACGCCATTGCGGCGGCCCGGCATGTCGGCCTTGACCGGCGCATAGTCGTCGAACACGTGGGCCATGATGCCGGTGCCGCGCGTCATGGTCATGAATTCGGACTGGAAGCCGATCAACCCGCGCGCCGGAATACGGTATTCCAGGCGCACGCGGCCATGCCCGTCCGGCTGCATGTCCTGCAAGTCGCCGCGACGCCGGCCCAGCTCTTCCATGACCACACCTTGATTGGTGTCTTCCACGTCCACGGTCAGCACTTCGAAAGGCTCGCACTTCTCGCCGTTGATTTCACGGTACACCACGCGCGGCTTACCCACGCCCATTTCGAAACCTTCGCGGCGCATGTTTTCCAGCAATATGGTCAGATGCAATTCGCCGCGTCCGGCCAACAGAAAAACATCGGTGTTGTCTGTCTCCTCAACACGTAGCGCTACATTCACCAACAGTTCTTTGTTCAGGCGGTCTCGTATCTGACGACTGGTAATGAACTTGCCTTCCTGACCACACAACGGTGAAGTGTTCACCATCAAATTCATGGTCAGAGTGGGCTCATCCACCTTGGGCATCGGCAATGCTTCCGGTTTATTCACATCGGCCAGCGTTACGCCGATGCCGATTTCATCTATGCCGTTGATCAATACGATGTCGCCCGCAAGTGCCTCATCCAGCAGCACGCGCTCGACACCGCGAAAGCCGAGTACCTGGTTGATGCGCGCTTTCTTCGGCGGGTTGTTGCCGCTCATTACCATTACATCCTGACCGGGCTTGATGCGACCGCGGCGCACACGCCCCACGCCGATACGTCCGACGAAACTGGAATAATCCAGCGCGGAAATCTGCAACTGCAGTGGCGCATCGACATCAACTTCCGGCGCGGGCACATGCTTGAGCACCGCATCCAGTAGCGGGCGCATGTCCGGGCTGGGCTGGGCCAGATCCAGCATGGCATAGCCGTTTAGCGCCGAGGCATACACCACCGGAAAATCCAACTGCTCCTCGGTCGCGCCGAGCTTGTCGAACAGGTCGAAAGTATGGTCGATCACCCAATCCGGGCGCGCGCCGTCGCGATCCACCTTGTTGATCACCACGATCGGGCGCAGGCCGAGGGCCAGCGCCTTCTTGGTGACAAAACGGGTCTGCGGCATCGGCCCGTCCACCGCATCCACCAGCAGCAGCACGCCATCCACCATGCCCAACACGCGCTCCACCTCGCCGCCGAAGTCGGCGTGACCGGGCGTGTCGACGATATTGATGTGTACACCCTCGTAATCGACGGCGCAGTTTTTCGCAAGAATGGTGATGCCGCGCTCTTTTTCCAGATCGTTACTGTCCATGACGCGCTCGGCGACATGCTGGTGCGAGGCAAACGAACCGGCCTGGCTGAGCAGCTTGTCCACCAGCGTGGTCTTGCCGTGGTCAACGTGGGCGATGATGGCGATGTTGCGGAGTTCGCGGGACATGGAGATGACTACCTGTGCTTAATTCAAAGGGCGCGCATTCTATCACAAGGGATGAGGTCACCCTGCGCGATTTCGCACACGCAAAAACAACCGTTATCCGCAGATTGCACAGATTGACGCAGATTAAAACCGGGAATGGCTGGATGCCGTTTAATCTGCGTAATCTGCGGATGGGTTGTTCCCGGAATTAATTACCCATTTCCAGCATCAGCTGGTTGACGCGCTTGACGAAGGTCGCCGGATCGTCGAGCTGTCCGCCTTCGGCCAGCAGCGCCTGGTCGAACAGTACTGCAGCCCAGTCGTCAAATTTCTTTTCCTCGGATTTAAGGCGCAACACCACCGGATGTTGCGGATTGATTTCCAGAATCGGCTGCGTAGCGGGTGCCTGCTGCCCGGCCGCCTTGAGCATTCGCGCCAGATTGCCGCTCAGGTCATGCTCGTCGGCCACCAGGCAGGCCGGCGAATCGGTCAGGCGGTGCGTGACGCGCACTTCCTTGACGCGCTCGGCGAGGCTGGCCTTGATCTTTTCGGTCAGCTCCTTGAATTCGTCCGCCTCTTTTTCCTGTGCCTGCTTCTCGGCCTCGTCTTCGAGCTTGCCCAGATCGAGTCCGCCCTTGGCCACCGAGGCCAGTTGCTTGCCGTCGTACTCGGTGAGATAGCCCAAGGCCCATTCGTCCACGCGATCGGACAGCAGCAGCACCTCGATGCCCTTCTTGCGGAACACCTCCAGATGCGGACTGTTCTTCGCCGCATTGAAGGTCTCGGCGGTGACGTAGTAAATCTTCTCCTGGCCTTCCTTCATGCGGCCGATGTAGTCCTTCAGCGACACGGTCTCGTCCGGTGTGTCGGCATGGGTGGAGGCGAAGCGCAGCAGCCCGGCAATCTTGTCCTTGTTGGCGAAATCCTCGCCCACCCCCTCTTTCAGCACCTTGCCGAATTCGCCCCAGAATGTCGCGTATTTTTCCTGATCGTTCTCGGCCATGTCCGCCAGCAGGCCGAGCACCTTGCCGGTGCAGCCCTTGCGAATCGCCTCGATATCCTTTGACTCCTGCAGGATTTCGCGCGACACATTGAGCGGCAGGTCGGCCGAATCGACCACCCCGCGCACGAAGCGCAGGTATAGCGGCATCAGTTGTTCGGCGTCGTCCATGATGAACACGCGGCGAACGTACAGCTTGATGCCGTGACGCGCGTTGCGGTCCCACAGGTCGAACGGCGCGCGTTGCGGGATATACAGCAGCTGGGTGTATTCCTGACGCCCCTCGACGCGGGCATGCGTCCACGCCAGCGGGTCGTCGAAGTCGTGGCCGACGTGCTTGTAGAATTCCTTGTACTGCTCGTCAGTGATCTCGTTCTTGCCGCGTGCCCACAGGGCCGAGGCCTGATTCACCGTCTCGTCCTCGTCGGTGATCTGCTGTTTGTCTTCCTTCCATTCTTCCTTCTTCATCAGGATCGGCTGGACGATATGGTTGGAATATTTGCGAATGATGCCGCGCAGTTTATGGCCGTCGAGCAGGTCGTCCTGCTCCTCGCGCAGATGCAGCGTGATCTCGGTGCCGCGCGCGGGTTTCTCCACCATCTCGATGGAGAACTCGCCGCCACCGTCCGATTCCCAGCGCACGCCCTGGTCGCTGTTCTCGCCGGCGCGGCGCGTCAGCACTGTCACGCGGTCGGCGACGATGAAAGAAGAATAGAAGCCCACGCCGAACTGGCCGATCAGGTGCGCGTCCTTCTGCTGGTCACCGGACAGTTTCGAAAAGAATTCATGCGTACCCGACTTGGCGATGGTGCCGAGGTTGTTGATGACCTCGTCGCGGTTCATGCCGATGCCGTTGTCGCTCACAGTCAGTGTGCGCGCCTCCTTGTCATAGCTGATACGGATGGACATGTCCGAATCGGACTCGAACAGTGCCGCGTTGTGCAGCCCCTCGAAACGCAACTTGTCGCAGGCATCCGAGGCATTGGAAACCAGCTCGCGCAGGAATATCTCGCGATTGGAATACAGCGAGTGAATCATCAACTGCAGCAGTTGTTTTACCTCGGTCTGAAAACCCAGGGTCTCGCGGTTGGTGGTCGCACTTTCGGTCATGTTTTCTCCATTATTGATTGATAAAGGGTATCCCTTCATCTGGGGATTGCTTGGGACTTTTCAAGAGGTGCGCCACAAGACACGCCAGATCATGAAATACCACTGGCTTTTATTTTATTTATCCGTACAATGCGCGCCTTGCCGCAGTTATAAGGAAATTCCATTGCGGCATTGGTTCATCGTTTTCTGACCTGCCTCTCGTGCGAATTCAATCGCACCTGTCCAAAAAACTCAAATGATTTCTGGGTTTTCCGGTTAGCAACGATGTTATATGCGCCGGTTAACCGTCTGCCCGTTCAACGTGTAGTTAATACCACCAGCGCCCACACTCAGGGAACACGCTACAAATTTGTCATGCCGGACTTGCTCCGGCATCCGGTCTATTCGGCTGGGTGTCGGCCTGCGCCAGAATGACGAAGTGGACTCCCTTTGATTATAAAAAAAAGGAACACAATGTTATTTGAAGATCTGAAACTTAACGCCGCCATACTCAAGGCGGTTGCCGACACCGGCTACACCGAACCCACTGCGATTCAAGCGCAGGCGATCCCGGAAATCATGGCCGGGCACGACCTGATGGCTTCTTCGCAAACCGGCAGCGGCAAGACCGCCGCATTCATCCTGCCTGCGCTGAACCGGCTGGCGACGCCCTCCGCACTGCCCGGCAAAGGCCCGCGCGTGCTGGTATTGACCCCGACCCGTGAACTGGCGCAGCAGGTTTGCGATGCCGCCACCAAGTACGGCAAGAACATGCGCTTCAAGATCATCAGCATTCTGGGCGGCATGCCTTACCCGGTACAGAACCGTCTGTTGTCCAGCCATGTGGATATCCTGGTTGCCACACCGGGACGGCTGATCGACCATATCGAACGCGGTCGCATTGACTTCTCGCGCCTGGAAATGCTGGTTCTCGACGAAGCTGATCGCATGCTGGACATGGGGTTTATCGACGATGTGGAACGCATCGCACAGGCCACGCCCAACACACGCCAGACCCTGCTGTTCTCCGCCACGCTGGACGGCGTAGTCGGCAATCTCGCTTCGCGCCTGCTCAAGACACCGAAACGCATTTCCGTTTCGGCCGCCAAAGACAAGCACGAAAACATCGAGCAGCGCATGATGTTCGCCGATGATGTAGCGCACAAGAACAAGCTGCTCAGCCACCTACTGACCGATCTGGAACTGAATCAGGCGCTGGTGTTTACTGCGACCAAACGCGATGCCGACGGCCTTGCCGACCAGCTGTCCGCGCAAGGCCATTCGGTGGCGGCGCTGCACGGCGACATGAGCCAGCGCGAACGCAACCGCACCCTGCTTAATCTGCGTAACGGCAATCTGC
>JBFKMJ010000099.1:0-5526 GCA_041629915.1 Gallionella sp. | reverse complement strand
CGCGCCATTCGAACACGCGGCGCAGTTCGAACACTTCCGCGACCAGCAACTGCGCCTTGACGTTGCCGTCCCGCGTCACCGCACGGGAAAATTCGTTCTCCACTTCGGCGCGGCCCTCGTTCAGCTGGCGCACCAGCATCAGGATGGCCTGCATCACGTCGAGCGGCTCGAAGCCGGCGATCACCACCGGCTTCTGGAATTCCTCGGCGAAATATTCGTAAGGGCGGCTGCCGATCACAGTAGAGACATGCGCCGGGCCGATGAAGCCGTCCAGCGACAGCACGCCGAGCCGGCGTATTTCGGGCGATTGCAGGATGTGAGAGATCGCCGACGGGGTCAGCACGTGGTTGCAGAACACGCTGAAATTAGTCAGGCCAAGCGCCTGCGCCTGCCTGATTGCCACCGCCGTCGGCGGCGTGGTGGTCTCGAAACCGATGGCGAAGAACACCACTTGCTGCTGCGGATTTTCCTGCGCGATCTTGACCGCATCGGCGCTGGAATACACCATGCGCACATCCGCGCCGTGCGCCTTGGCCTTCAGCAAACTCATGCCGCCGGCGGCCGGTACGCGCAGCAGGTCGCCGTAACAGCACAGGATCAGCCCGGGTGTTTGCGCCAGCTGGACGGCATTTTCGATTTTTCCCGCCGGCAGCACGCACACCGGGCAACCGGGGCCGTGGATCATGCGTACATTGGCGGGAAGCAGGTCGGCGATGCCGTAACGCGAAATCGCATGGGTATGGCCGCCGCAGAATTCCATCAGGTGATAGCGGCGCTGCGGGTCGGCCGCGCGCGCGATGTTGGCGGCGATGTTTTTCGCCAGTGCGCCATCGCGGAATTCATCCACGTATTTCATGTTGGCGCGGCTCCGCCGATTTGCGCGAACAGCGCCAGCGTCTGCGCCGCCTCTTCCGGATCGAGTTTCTGCAGCGCGAAGCCGACATGCACGATCACGTAATCGCCGACAGCGACATCCTCGACCAGCGCGAGCGATATTTCCTTGCGCACCCCGCCGAGATTGACGATGGCGCTGTCTTTGGCAACGAGTTGTTCTACGCAGGCGGGAATCGCGAGGCACATGCTATTACTCAATCATCGAAAGAGGCATGGCCGATTATTTCACAATGTTCAGTGCTTCCCGTAAAAATGCGCCACGAAAGGTTTGCGAAACTCCTGATGGCAGCCGAGACAGGCCATCTGCAGCGCCTGAAAGGCGGCAATGACCGCTTTGCCGTCTTTGTTCGCTGCAGCCTGGCCCATGGTGTGCGCCGCGTTGTGGGTGGTTTCGTCATGCCCCTTGAACCTGCCCATATCGCTGCCGATGAAACTCATGATGCGCATTTTTTCGGTAAAAGGCGGTTGCGGGTGGCTGGCGATCAGTGGTGCGGTCTTCTCGACCAGCTCCCAATCCTCGCGGGAAATGCCATGGGTGACAAGCTGCATGTTGCTGCCCAGATCCTTCATGATTTGCTGCAGGGCGAGCGGCTTGGCTGCCTGATCTCCGGCTTCTGCCATCGCCGCGCCGACGGGTACAGCCAGCGCCATGCCGGCAGCCAGTGCCAATGTTGTCATGCGTAATTTCATCACGTTCCAGACTCTCCTGTCAGTGGGTTTTCTTCACTCGAAGGTCCGACCCTCGCCCGCTTCCTCATGGGTTATTCCATCGCGGATATGGTAAATGCGCTTGAAGGTCGGGATGATTTTTTCGTCGTGCGTGACGACGATGATGGCGGTGTGGTACTGCTGCGCCATCCTGTTGAGGATGCGGATCACGGACAGCGCGCGTTCGCTGTCGAGCGGCGCGGTCGGTTCGTCGGCGAGGATCACCGGCGGCCGGTTGACCAGCGCGCGGGCAATCGCGACGCGCTGCTGCTCGCCGCCGGAAAGTTGCGACGGCGAAGCTTTGGCGCGGTGCCCCACATCCAGCGCATCGAGCAACTCGAGGGCACGCTGGCGCGCTTCGGCGTTGGGCCGCCCGGCCAGCATCGGCAACAGCGCGACGTTGTCGGTGACATCGAGAAACGGAATCAGGTACGGCGCCTGAAACACAAAGCCGATATTGTCGCGGCGCAGCGCGCGCAAATCCTTGATCTTCCATTGGTCGTCGTAGATCACCTGCTCGCCCAGCGTCATCTGCCCGCCGCTCGGTTCGATCACCGCACCGAGGCACTTGAGCAGCGTGGTCTTGCCGGAGCCGGACGGCCCGACCAGCCCGACCACTTCACCGGGTGCGACCTGCATGTCCACACCCTTGAGTGCATCGACCGCCGTGTCGCCCTCGCCATAGCGTTTGCGCAATCCGGTGATGCGAATACCATTCTTATGCATGTCAGCCACCGATCGCCTCCGCCGGGTCAACTTTGAGTGCCGCACGTATCGCCAGCAGGCTGGCCAGTACGCAGATCACCACCACTACCGCAAAACCGCGCACCGAATCACCCGGTATGAGCAGCACATATTTCGGAAAAATGGGCGCCCAGAAGGTGGCGGCGATCTTGCCGACCACGAAACCGATCACCCCCAGACCGACCGCCTGCTGCATGATCATCCCGGCGATGGTGCGATTCTTCGTGCCGATCAGTTTCAGCACCGCGATTTCGCGTATCTTGCCCAGCGTCAGGGTATAGATGATGAAGGCGACAATCGCCGCGCTGACGATGGAAAGGATCACCAGGAACATCGCAATCTGCCTGGACGAGGTGGCGATCAGCTTGCCGACCAGTATTCCTTCCATCTGCGCGCGGGTGAAGACCTGCAGACGTTTCCAGCGGCGTATCTGTTCGGCCACCTCCTCAGGCGCGCGACCGGGTTCGACCTGAACCAGCACGGCATTCACATAGGGATTGGCACTCTGCGAGGCGATCACGGCATCCAGCAGCCCGGGCGTGCCGGGGCGGTTGAAAGCGGGATTTCCCCCGGTGCGGCGGCGTTGCTGGGCGATGGCGTCGTTGTCCTTGAGAAATTGCGCTTCCTGCGCATCCTTCAGCGGAATGAACACCATCGGGTCGCCGCTGGAAGACACCATGCGCCTTGTTAACCCGACCACGGTGTAATGGTTGCGGCGGATCTGCACCATGTCGCCAAGCTTGAATTTAGAGGCCATATCGGCAACGGCCTCGTAATGGCCGCGCGTGATGTTGCGCCCGGCCACCAGATAACCTGGCTGTCCCGGCTCGCCCACCCGGCCCGGCTCGATGCCGACCACCATGGCGCGCACGTCGCGCTCGCCCTGGCGGATCTGCGTGGTCAGGTAGGTGACGCTGGCGGCGCGCGCCACGCCGGACATGCCGAGGATGCTGCGCCAGGTGTCATCGTACAGGCTGGACGATTCGGCATAGGGCCCCAGCGTGTCCTGCTGCACCACCCACAAATCGGCGCCGCTGTTGTCGAGCAGCACTTCGGCATCGTCCACCATGCCGCGATAGATGCCGGCCATGGACAGCGTCACCCCGATCAGTAGCCCCAGCCCCATGCCGGTAAAGACAAACTTGCCCCATGAATGCAGCAGATCGCGTCCGGCCAGACTGATCACGGCGCGACACCCGGCACACGTTCGACTATCTTGATGCGGCTGCCTTCGTCAATCGCGCGGTGCCGGTACAACACAACCTGCTCACCGGCTGCTACGCCATCGAGTATCTGCACCCGCCCGTCGAGGTCGGCCGTACCCAGTTTGACCGGTGCGAAATGTGGCGCGCCATCCCGGATCAGCCACACGCCAAGCTGGTCGCCAACCCGCTGCACGCTGGCGCTCGGCAAGACCGGCGTAGTTGGCAGATCGGGCAGCGTCACGGTGACTTCGGCCAGTTCGCCGAGCGGCGGCAGCGGTTCCGGCAGCGTATCGAACACCACCTTGGCCAGGCTTTCCTCGGTCACCATATCGGCCAGCGGTTCCGCGCGCAGCACGCGCCCGGGAAGCTGCTGTCCGGCGCGCGAGCGCAGCACGACCTGAACCGGCAAACCCGCACGCAGGCCGGCGGTACGCAGCTGATCGAAGCGCACATTGATCCACAGGCTCGTCGGGTCGATGATTTCAATTACCTGCTGCCCCGCCACCACGGTCGTTCCCGGATCGGCCGTGCGCGCCACCACCAGCCCGTCAACCGGCGCAATCAGACGCAGGTTGGCGCGCTGCTGGTGCAGTCCGGCGCGTTCGGCACGGATGCGCGTCAGCTCCTGTTTTGCCGCATCCAGGTTGGCGCGAGAGGCGGCAAACCCGGCCTCGGCGATCTGGTGCTCCTGCTGTTTCGTGCTGGCGCCCTCCTCGCTCACGGCGTGCGCCTGCAGCAATTTTTCATAGCGCGCCGCCTGCTGCCCCGCATAAATCCTGCGTGCCGACGCTTCGCGTACCTGCGCCTCGGCAGCAAGCGCTGCCGCCTCGGCGCGCATCAGCGCACTCGTCTGTGCGGCGATACGCTGGTCCAGATCAACCGGATCCATTTCTCCCAGCACCTGCCCGGCGAGTACATGATCCCCCACCTGCACGTCAACGCGCTTGATACGCCCGGCGGCAGTCGAGCCGATCTTGTGGGTATAGCGCGATTCCACCGTGCCAATGCCAAACAGCGCGGGCGCGATGGCACGATTCTCGACCGTGGTTACCGTCACCGGAATCGGGGCCAACGGCCCGGAACGCAGCGCGACATAGATGAACACAATCAGCAGCGGCACCAGCACCCCGGCCAGCGCCAGCTTGCGACCATTCGTTGACAGAAACTTTTTCATGACTCACCCCTTCCGATGCCGCGACGATAAATGGCAAACGCCCCCGATGCACCCGTGCGCATCTTTTCGGTATTCCCGGCCAGCAACGATTGCATGACCAGACCCTGAATGGCGCCGATGAACAGCGTGGCTGCCGCCGCGGTATTGACCTCCGCTGCCAGCTCCCCCTGCGCCTTGCCCTGCTCGATGAGCGCGCTCAGGCGCTTGCCATAGCGGTCGAGCATGGTACGCGCCATCATCTTGGCCGGCGTATCTCCTGCACGCTGCAATTCGCCGAACAGCATGCGCGGCACGCCGGGGTGCTTGGCAATAAAATCGATATGCGTCATGAAGATCGCCTCCAGCGCCGCCAGCGGCGAAGCGGCAGCCTGCGCCGCCTTGTCCACGCGCGCCAGCAACCGTTCGGCCACCCATTCCATCACGGCCTGCAAAATGGCATCCTTGCTGGGAAAATGGCGGAACAGCGCCCCCTGGGTCAGCCCCATGTGCTTGGCAATTGCCGCGGTGGTGATCTCTCCCGGATTCTGCTCGGCCGCCAGTGCAATCACCGCCTCCACGGTGACGGCACGGCGTTCATCTGCCGGGAGATGCTTGGGGTTGTTTTCCATAAATAAATCCTGAAAGTGAGTATTCGGTTACTATCTTATCAGCATTTCAGGTCACGTCAAGCAGGCAGATAATATTCAGCGCATCCAGTCACGCTGGTAACATATGCCCAATTGACAAAAAATACGCACTTGCTCCCTTCCCCCGTGGACGGGGGAAGGGCTGGGGATGAGGGGCTATGATGAGTTACAAAAT
>JBFKMJ010000098.1:0-5576 GCA_041629915.1 Gallionella sp. | reverse complement strand
CGGGCCGAACAGGTGCAGTACGCGGTTCTGTCCGAACAGGCCTTCGCCCCAGTCGAACAGATCGCCGATCTTGTTCCGCGTCAGCCGCGTAATGGCCAGCCAATGCCTGACAGTTTCTGGTGGACGGCGCACGATTGTGAACCAGGGATCATCGACGCCGAACGGAATAGGGCGGATTTCAGCAAGGTCGCCGAATGCCTGTTCCAGCCCGGGTTGCATCCATACGGCGTTGGGCGCCAGAATGGCGCGGCGTTGCCGCAGCACGGCGCGCAACGCCATTTTCATGCCGGGCAGGCGCAGCAGGCCGAAATCGCTGCCCAGTACCGCGATCAATGCCGGTGTTCGGGTTCCCCATAGCGGCAGCGCGTTTTGCAGCCAGTTGACATGCGCCACATTGAACGACTGGCGCCGGTAGCTGCGGTCGAGCCGGACCAGCAACTGGATGGCGGCGCTCACGGCGAGCATCCGGCGTGTCCTCAGCAAATGGGCAATGCCGCCCCGGCGGGACAAACGCAACAGCCAGCGCGCATCATCCGGCGTGGCCGCAGCGATGGTGTTATCCGGCAGCTCGCCGGGCGGCGCCCATAGTGTGAGCGTGATTTCCTCGCGTCGCGCCAGCGCGGCGGCGAGATTGGCAATGAAGCGGCCACGCCAGTCCCGGGCGTTTTCAGGGTAGGAGGTGCTGGCCATCAAAACATTCAAGCTATTCGCCTTCATGGTCGGCCAGATCAATATCCTTGTAGTGCAATGCGGAAATCTGTTCGGACACGACGCCGATGAGGAAAGTCAGGATGGCCGAAATAAACAGCAGCGCGCTCATGTTGGTAAAGCGCCCCACGTTGAGGTAGGTGTAAAGATAGTAGCCCAATCCGGTCAGGAAGAAACCGCCACTGATCGGCAGGAACAGTTTTTGCGGCGAATACAGCGTGCCGATCTTGATGATAATCAGCAAGAAACGCACACCATCCCGGACCGGGCGGATATGGCTCTTGCCCGTGGCGCGCCGGGGGGTATGGATCGGCAGGTAGGCCACGTTAAATCCGGCCCGGAAAAAACTCATGGTGATGGTGGTCGGGTAGGAAAAGCCGTTGGGCAGCAGGTAGAGAAATTTGCGGAATTTGTCTGCCTTGACCATCCTGAATCCGGATGTCAGATCCTCCACCGGCTGTTGCACCATCCAGGTGGCGAAGCGGCTGAAAACATCATTTGCCACTGCCCGGTGCGCGCCGGCGTGGGAGCCGGACTGGCGCGCGCCCACCACCATGTCGTGGCCTTCGGCGAATTTTTCCAGCAGCGTGGGAATGTCTTCCGGTTTATGCTGGCCATCGGCGTCCATGAATATCAGCACGTCACCCTTTGCGGCACGCGCCCCGGATTTTACCGCCGCGCCATTGCCTTTCGGGTAAGGGTGGCTGACCACCCGTACGGGAAAGTCCGCGCATACCGCCAGCGTGTCATCGTCCGAACCATCATTGACGACGATGATTTCCGCACCCGGCAATGTCCTTACCAGCTCCGGCAACAGGACGCGCAAGCCTTCCGCCTCGTTGCGCGCGGGAATAATCAGGCTGGGCAAATTCTGTTTCATGCGCATCCCGGAAAAACCGCCAAGGCTCGCCTCATCGCGAGCAGCGCGTTGTCATCGAGCCAGCCAACGGTTGTATGTGCTTCCATAGCAATCTCCACGGTCAATAGCCAAGCTTTGCAGCATTGTAGAGGCGATGGGCGTTGCATGCTGTGCATTCTGCAACAAGAAAATATGCCGATATCTTTCGGCACAAGCCCACCAGTTTCATTGTAACAGCCCTGTTTCTGGCCGAACCTCCAATGGCAATTTATCAAATTCCGAGACTACCTGATATTTGTGGCTGCCAGTGAGTCGCGGGTTTGTCATTGCGGCACGATAAAGGCGGTCAACGACTGCTGCATCGACTGTGCAGCTCCCGCTGGCAATGCACCTTGTCGCGCCTATGAGGGAATTCTTGTTTGGCGGGCCGAAAGGAACTGTTGCAAGGCGCTGCTCCAGGGTTTCGAGCAACGTTTCGTCCACGGGCAATCTTCTTTCCGCATTCACCACCAGCATTCCGAGCAGCCCGGCGATGCTCGAGGGCGCATTGTCCGCGGCCTGCTGGTAATGGAAAAAAGCCTTGTGATAGAGATCAGTCGCGTCTTCAGGCGACATGGGCGGCAGATGGTCGTAAAGGCCCGCCAGGTCGGTGTGCGCGCGCACCGAACGCGGGTGCCGTTCCACTTCCAGCATGCGCATCTGGAGCGCATTCCCCCATTGTTGTGCGCGGGATGCGGTAAGCCCAGCGAAAAGGATGAGCAGCAATAAAAAGGCTGCCCGGCGCAAACGCACACTGGACAAATGAAGCTGTGAATTTAACGTGTAACAGGTCAGGGGAAACAGAATGCCTAGCATGGGCAAATAGTTGCGGTGTTCGAAGGCGATTTCCAGCGGAATAATGGTTGATTCCAGCGCGTGACCGATCAGGAAAAATGCAATCCCGAAGGTTATCAGGGGTTGTTTGTTGCGCAGCACGAATGCCCCCGCTGCGAGCAAGAACAGCCCGGCAATAGCGGGCAGCGTGGTCCACGGGGAAAACAGACTGCGCGAAACCAGAATATCGTCATGATGCAAACCCATCTCGGCCATGCTGGGCAATACGATCATGTGCAGATAAAACCACAGGACTCGCGCTTCGGTCATCAATCGTTCGGTCAGCGAGAAATCGCGCCACGCATAGCCGCCCAGGATCAAGGCGGGATTGTTCAGAAAGTAGAGCAGGCCAACCAACACCGGAATGACTGCCGACAAACCCACAATCGCTACGAGGACATGGCGGGTGCGCTGATCAGGTGTGCGCCAGCGCAGCAAAGTCGCTTCGGTGGCAAAAATGAGCAATGGCAGCAAGGCGCCATTTTCCTTGCACAACACGGCAAGCGGCGTTGCAACGAATAGGGCTGCTGCAACCGCAACGAAACCGGATCGTTTTCCATTGAGCAGGCTTTTTCTGCCGTGCAGGTACAGCACCAGTCCGGCCAGCGTAAAGAGTGCGGCAAGGCTGGTCATGCGTTGCACCACATACAGCACCCCGGTCAGGTTGAACGGGTGCAACAGCCAGAGTGCGGCAACTGCGGTCGCGATCCATGTAACGGCATTGTCATCCGTTTTTGTCCGGTGGACTCGCTGGTGCAGGCTGAGCAACAGTCTGGCCAGCATGAAAATCAGGATTCCATTGACCAGATGTATCCCCAGATTGGCCAGCTTGAAATAATAGGCGTCCATGCCGGAAACATGGTAATTGACGGCAAAGCTCATCATGCTGATGGGCCGGCTTAACAAGCCCGCACCGTTGGAAAAAGCGGCTTGCCAGAGGGACGAGAAATCCAGGTTGTCAATTCTCAGATAGGGATTCTTGACAATGTTGACTCCATCATCAAAAACGAAATGCCCTGTCAGCCCCGGCAGATAGCAGGCAACAGTCACGGCCAGAATGCAGAGCAGGACAGCAGGGTTGAGGATGCGTATAGGCATGGCGGCAAGCGAAAAAGGAGGCTTTCGCCTCCTTTTTCTTTCAGGTTAAGTCAGGACTGACTTTGGATTTAGGCTGGTATTTCGCAGCAATCGTGCCACCAATGGCCCAAGTTGTTCCACCCGCCGAGCAGGTTGGTGTCCAGGTAATGGTGGTGCCCTGAATGGTAGACGGGGCAGTTGTGCTGTTGATCAAGGCGGTCACTACACCGGTCGCTGAGGTTATGGTAACCGACTCTGTAACCTTGGCGGCGGCAGGAACGGTAACCTGCATCGCTGCGAGGGAAGCGCCAGTCAGCGTGGTGAAATCGCCGTTATCGCTGCACCACACACCAAGATCCAGTCGTGGCGCACTGGAAAGGCTGGTGGCCTCCGATACTTTTGCCTTGATGGTGTAGTCTTGATAAGCCGGAATCGCCACCGCAGCCAGAATGCCGATAATTGCCACCACGATCATCAGTTCGATCAGGGTAAAGCCCTTTTGTACGTTTTTCATGTCGAAGCTCCTGTTGAGTTAATCACACACATCGTGTGTCGCTGTTCTATGCAGCAATAGGCGTGCCAGAAGAAAGGTGGCAGGTAGCGGAAAAATGAAGAAATGCCGGTTTTTAAGGCCTTGCGGCGGGTTTTATTATTTTCTGGTGTTTGCCGGTGATGTATGAGGATGATGCAAATGACCGGTCAGCATTCGCGATTCGTCACCCGGGTGACGATTTTCGGCAGTTGCCTGCCCCCGGAATGTTGTTCAAGTCCAATGCGTCGATCTGCGCCTTGTCCATGAAGCGGTTGGCGTATTCCAGATAGACTTTCTCGCGGATAAATACATCGAACAGGTCGGGATCGATGTGACCGTTATCCTTGAGTTTGGCGAGGATGGCGAGTGATTCGGTCAGCGACTTGCCATTCTTGTATGGCCTGTCTTTGGCGGTCAGCGCTTCGAAAATATCGGCGATGCCTATTATGCGTGCCTGCACCGACATTTCATCGCGGGTGAGACCGCGCGGATAGCCCCTGCCGTCCATGCACTCGTGATGACCGCCAGCGTATTCCGGTACGTTCTTCAGGTGTTTCGGCCAATTCAGGGATTCGAGCATCTTGATGGTAACGACAATGTGGTGGTTGATGATCTCGCGCTCGGCCGTGGTCAACGTACCGCTGCGGATGGTCAGATTCTCAATCTCGTCTTCGCTGAGAAAGGGTTCAAGCAGGCAATCCGCGGAGCGGGTGCTCGCATCATTACGCTCAATTTCATTGGTATTGCGCCAGCGGTAGGTGGCAATCCGGTGAACGCGCTGCTGCGCTTCTTCCGGCATGTTTTCGCTGCCGATATTGCATTCATGCAAAAACGCACGGTCGCTGTCGAGTTGCCGGATGCGGGCAGCATATTCGGCATGGATCGCTTCACCATCCCGATCCCCGGTTCCCGATCCCTGATCCTCATACAGTGCACGCAGCATGGCGATTTCGGCGTCGCGTTTAAGTATTTCGAAGCGAGTATCGATGAGGTGGGTGCGGTCGAATATGGTTTGCAGCTTGGTCGATTTATCCACTACATGCATCGGTGTGGTGATTTTGCCGCAGTCATGCAGTAACCCGGCCATTTTTAATTCCTGCCGGTCTTTGTCCGACATGGCAAAGTCCTTGAGAGGACCCTGGGTTGTGCGATTGACCGCTTCAGCCAGCATCATGGTCAGTACCGGGACACGCTCGCAGTGCCCACCGGTGTAGGGCGATTTGTCGTCGATGGCCGTATTGATGAGCTGAATAAAGGATTCGAACAATTCTTCCAGTTGCGAAATCAGACGGTGATTGGTCAGCGCGATGGCGGCCTGCGAAGCGAGCGATTCCAGTAGCTGCTGATCATCGCTTGAAAACGGGATGATCGCGCCACTTTTACGGTCTTGTGCGTTGATGAGTTGCAACACGCCGATGATCTCATCTTCGTGATTGCGCATCGGCACCGCGAGAAAAGACCGGGAGCGGTAACCGGTCTTGGCGTCGAATTTTTTGGTACCGGAAAAATCGTAGCCATGTTCGGTGT
>JBFKMJ010000097.1:0-5593 GCA_041629915.1 Gallionella sp. | reverse complement strand
GGCAGTTCAGGATGATCGATTGCCAGATGAACACCGCGCATCTCGCCTCGCTCGGGGCACGCGAGATTCCGCGCAGCGAATTTATCGCAAGGCTGCAGGAATTGGTACACTGTACGCCTGTTACTCACTGGCAATTCGACGCCGATCTCTTTGCATGAGTCTGTTAAATGACATACCACTTTCTGCGCTGCACTTTTATCTGACCGCGCCCTATCCGTGCAGCTACCTGCCTGATCTGCAGGCGCGCTCGCAGGTTGCCACGCCGGTCTTTCTCATCAACACGCCGGTCTATTCGGAACTGGTGCGGCACGGTTTCCGGCGCAGCGGCGCCTATACCTACCGCCCGCATTGCGAGGACTGCCGCGCCTGCGTGCCGCTGCGCGTATCTGCCAAACAATTCACCCCAAATCGCTCACAACGGCGCGCCTGGGCGCAGCACGCGCATCTGACGGCCAGCCTGCAGCCGCTGCTGGACAGCACCGAACATTACGCGCTATACCAGCGCTATCAGCGCGCGCGCCACCCGGATGGCGGCATGGACAACGATGACTGCGAGTCCTATCAGGATTTCTTGCTGCAAAGCCACGTCGATTCGCTGCTGGTGGAATTCCGCGAACAGGGCGTGCTGCGCATGGTCAGCGTGATCGACCTGCTGAGCGACGGCCTGTCCTCGGTGTACACTTATTACGAACCGGACTTGCCGCGCGCACGCTTAGGAGTTTACAACGTACTTTGGCAAATCGAGTTGTGCCGCAAACTCGATCTGGACTTTGCCTATCTGGGCTACTGGATCGAGCATAGCCGCAAGATGGCCTACAAAACCCAATACCAGCCGGCGCAAGGCCTGATCGACGGCATCTGGCAGCCGCTCGACAAGGGATCGCCCTAACTAAAAACGCTCATGGAACGCTTTATAAATGTATTCACTGCTACGCCCCCTGCTGTTCCGGCTTGACCCGGAAACCACACACCACCTCACGCTCGGCGGGCTTAGAGCCGCGCATTCGCTTGGCCTGAGCAGCCTCATGGCAAAGCGTCCGCCGGACAATCCACGCACCGTGATGGGACTGACCTTTCCCAATCCGGTCGGACTGGCTGCCGGACTCGACAAGAACGGCGACTGCATAGACGGGCTGGCCGCGCTCGGCTTCGGCTTCATCGAAATCGGCACGATCACCCCGTTGCCCCAGCCCGGCAACCCGGAACCGCGCCTGTTCCGTCTGCCGCAGGTAAACGCCATCATCAACCGCATGGGCTTCAATAACGACGGGGTGGACAAACTGATCGAAAACGTAAAACGTGCCGAGTATCGCGGCATATTGGGCATCAACATCGGCAAGAATGCCGCCACGCCGATCGAGAAGGCAGCGGACGACTACCTGATCTGCCTGCGCAAGGTGTATGCCCATGCCAGCTACGTCACCGTCAACATCTCCTCGCCCAACACCAAAAATCTGCGCCAGTTACAGGGCGGAGATGAGCTTGATGCACTCCTCGCGCAATTGAAAGCGGAACAGCTGAAGCTGGCCGACACGCATGGCAAATATGTGCCCATCGCCGTAAAAATCGCACCGGACATGGAAAGTGGGCAAATTGCGCAAATCGCGCGCCTGCTGACGCAACATCATATCGACGCGGTCATAGCCACCAACACCACCCTTTCGCGCGAGGGCGCGGAAAATTTGCCGCATGGCACGGAAACTGGCGGTCTTTCCGGTGCGCCGCTACGCGGCAAATCCACCGCTGTGGTTCGCCAACTTGCCGCAGAACTACAAGCCTGCCACGAGCAAGGTCGAGGCAGCGCACTGCCCATCATCGGCGTGGGCGGCATCCTGAACGGTGCGGATGCGGCCGAAAAAATCGAAGCCGGCGCGGCATTGGTACAGCTGTACAGCGGTCTGATTTATCGCGGCCCGGCTCTGGTTGGCGAGGCCTGCGCCGCTATCCGCAACCGCTGATCTCCCGTTCATGAAAACCACCGGGCAATTGATAAATTGCCCCCGCCGAATGCCGTTAAGTATTCCTTAAGCTTGCCTCCTTATCCTGCACGCCTCACCGTTCAATTTAAGGAGATCAACAATGTTTCATCTATTCCGCACATCGGGTTTGGCGCTGGTGACTATTGCCGGACTGGTGGCACAACCGGCTTTTGCCGAAACACCCAACGAGATACTGGCTTCCATTCAACAAGAGGCGACAGGAACGCCGGATTTTCAGGCGTTTTCCGCCGCACGCGGGGAGCGTTTCTTCAAGGCAAGGCACGCCAACGACTGGAGCTGTGCTTCCTGCCATACCGACAACCCTGCCACACCGGGCAAGCATGCCAGGACCGGCAAGGTCATTGATCCGCTTGCACCGTCCGCCAATGCGGAGCGCTTTACCAGCCCCAAAAAAGTGGCGAAATGGTTCAAGCGCAACTGCAACGATGTGCTGGATCGCGTCTGCACGCCGCAGGAAAAGGGTGACGTGCTTGCCTACCTGCTTACTATCAAGAAATAAAGGAAAATTGCCATGTCGATTTATGATCAAAAAATTTTTCGGATGATCGCTGTTGCCTTGCTGGCGATCAGCGTAACAATGCCTGCCGCGCAGGCCGATGATGATGACCGCGATGAAAAATACGGCGAGAAATACAGCGGCAAATATGGCGGCGAAAACCGCGGCAAGCCGCTCCAGCCCGCGCAAACCAATGCCAGGTTCCAGCAGGAATGCTCCGATTGCCATATTGCCTATGCGCCGGGGCTGCTGCCCGCCACATCCTGGCGCAAGATGATGGCCGGTCTGGACCAGCACTTCGGCTCGGATGCGTCGCTGGATGCCGGGGACAACCAGGAGATCACCGCATTTCTGGTAAACAACGCTTCCAATCGCTGGAGCGCTTCGACCGCGCCGCTGCGAATCAGCGAAGCCGCCTGGTTCAAACGCAAGCACGACGATCACGAAATAAACCCCAGGGTCTGGAAAAACCCGAAAGTGAAAAGCCCGGCCAACTGCGGTGCCTGTCACCCGCAGGCAGAACGCGGCGATTTCAGCGAACGCAATATCAAAATACCCCGATAAAAGGAGACCATCATGATTCAACGTATTCTGGTTTGGGATGTACCGACGCGGGTTTTCCACTGGCTGCTGGTGCTGTCATTCGGCGGCGCCTATCTGACCGCGGAATCGGAGCGTTACCGCGATATTCATGTGGTGCTCGGCTACACCCTGCTGGGCCTGATCGCTTTCAGGCTGCTGTGGGGATTTTTCGGCACGCGTTATGCGCAGTTCCGTTCCTTCCTGTTCAAACCAGCTGAGGTCATGGATTATTTTCAGTCGCTGCTTAGAGGCAGGCCCGCGCATTATGTCGGACACAACCCGGCCGGAAGCGTGGCGATCTGGCTGCTGCTGGGGCTGGGCATCTCGACCGGGCTGGCCGGGGTGGTGCTGTTTCAGGACATCGGTGGCGATATTCTGGAGGAACTGCATGAGCTGCTGTCCAACGCCATGCTGGCCATTGTCTTCATACACATTGCCGGGGTGCTGGTAAGCAGCGTGCTGCACCGCGAAAATCTGGTGCGCTCGATGATCACCGGCTTCAAGTCTGCCGAACCGGAACAAGGCATCCGCCGCTCACATCTGTGGTTGGGTGTCATAATGCTGACCACTGTCGTGGCATTCTGGGTCGACTATCCGGCCACCGGGTTGGTGACGCCTGGCGTGGATGCGACGCATGTCGAGCATGACGATGACGATTGATTGATCTATTCATGGACGGACGATGCGCATATTGGTAGTCGAGGATGACCCCCTGCTGGGGGATGCGATTCAGGCGGGCTTGAAACAGTCTGGCTACGCCGTGGACTGGATGAAGGACGGCGCCTCGGCAGAGCAGGCACTCACTACCGAGCCTTATGCGGCGGTGGTGCTGGATCTGGGGTTACCGCGCCTGTCCGGACTGGAGGTGCTGCGTCGCCTGCGCGGCCGCAATGCGCCGCTGCCCGTGCTGATCCTGACCGCGATGGATACGGTGGACGACCGCATCAAGGGGCTGGATGCCGGCGCGGACGACTATCTGGTCAAACCGTTCGACATGGGTGAACTGGCGGCGCGCCTGCGTGCGCTGATTCGCCGCGCCAGCGGCAAGACCGAGCCCTTGCTGCAAGTGGGCGCGATCAAACTCGACCCCGCCGCCCATCGTGTGCTGTGTCAGGACAAGCCGGTTGAGCTTTCGGCCAGGGAATTTGCGGTGCTGCATGCGCTGATGCTCAATGCGGGAAAAGTGCTGTCGCGTGCCCAGATTGAAGAGCAGCTTTATGCATGGGGCGACGAGATCGAAAGCAACGCAGTGGAAGTGCATATCCATCATTTGCGCCGCAAGCTGTTCCCCGGGTTGATCGAAACCATACGCGGCGTCGGCTATCTGATGCCGCGCGACAGGGCGGCCTGACATGTGGCAACGCGCATCACTCAAACAACGGCTGCTGGTGCTGGCATTGGCCGCAATCACGCTGGTCTGGCTCGGCGCGACCGCCTTCACCTACCATGATGCGCGCGAGGAATTCGACGAGGTGCTGGATGCGCACCTGGCGCAGGCCGCGTCGCTGCTGGTCGCACAGACATCGCATGATCTTGACGAACTCGAAACCGAACATGCGCCGCTGCTGCACAAATATGCCCGCCGCGTCGCATTTCAGATATGGGAAAAGGGGCGTCGGTTGCGCCTGCATTCCGTCAACGCCCCGCAGCAACCGCTGACAAACAGGGATCACGGCTTCAGCGACACCGCCATCGACGGGCATCGCTGGCGCGTCTTCAGCACCTGGGATGAATCCGGCGAATACCTGATCCATGTCGCGGAACGCACCGAAGTGCGTGACAAACTGGCGCGCGGTATCGCGACCAACCTGCTGCGGCCGCTCTGGTTCTCGCTGCCGTTGCTGGCGCTGCTGCTGTGGGTGGCGGTGATGCGCGGCTTGCGCCCGCTCGACAGGCTGGCCCGCGAAGTGGAACAGCGTGAACCGGAAAATCTTGCCGCGCTGGATGCATCGACCGCGCCGCGCGAAGTGGTGCCGCTGATCGAGCGGCTCAACCGGCTGTTCGCCCGCATCGGGGCTTCCATGCAGAAAGAGCGGCGCTTTACCGCAGATGCCGCGCATGAATTGCGCACACCGGTGGCCGCGATCAAGGCGCAGGCGCAGGTGGCGCGCGCCGCATCCGGAGAGACAGAACGCATCCACGCACTGGACAACGCGATTATCGGCTGCGATCGTGCCGCACATCTGATCGACCAATTGCTGACGCTGGCGCGGGTGGATACGCTGGATCGCGGCGCAACCGAGCCGTGCCAACTCAGGAACATCGCAGCCGGGGCGATAGCCGCTTTTGCACCGGCCGCGCTGGAAAAAGGCGTGCAGCTCGAACTGCTGGCAGGCGGCGAAGCCACCGTGCGCGGCAATCCGGGGTTGCTACAGGTGCTGCTGCGCAACCTGCTCGACAATGCGGTGAAACACACGCCACCCGGCACAGCGGTGCAGGTCGGCATCACCCATGAGCAGGGGGCGGTCTGCCTGTCGGTGAGCGACAATGGCCCGGGCATTCCCGAACAGGAGCG
>JBFKMJ010000096.1:0-5610 GCA_041629915.1 Gallionella sp. | reverse complement strand
CCACTGCAAACAATTATGTTGCACGGTTTGTGACTGGTGGTCACGACCGAACCCGCAACAGTTTTGTGACGGTAATTATGCAATCTTTCCTTTTATGTATGCCTTTTCCATTTGCCCTGATTGTGGAGCAGATGTTACAGAAAAACGCGGTAAAGTCATATGGAAACAAAAAGGTAAATGGTTCTGTAAATACTGGGCACCGATGCGTCTTGAATTTTCTAAGCATCAAAGCGAGACAAGCCATGTTCGATAACAGTTTCCACCTAAAAGCACTGAGCATCATTCACTACGGCAAAACCATTACCGGAATGAAAATATCCGATGACGGGGAATATATTTTGTTCCAGACAGATGACGGTGATGCGGTGATTGCGGTAGGTCAGGAGTGCTGTTCAAACACATGGATTGAAAGTATTGATCTGCCTGCCCTTGGATTCCCGGCAAAAATAACAGCAATTGATGACATTGAACTGGGGGACGCATGGGAAAAAAACAAGAACCCACAAGATGACAGGTATGAGAACCAGATTACCTATTACGGTTGCGAAGTTACTACGGACAAGGGGGGAATATTAATCGACTACCGTAACCGCTCCAATGGATATTACGGTGGCAGCTTGCTCTGGCCGGATGACTACCGTGGCACCCTTATCAAAGACCTCATCCCCCTCATAAAGTGGGTTGACATCCAGCCATGAAATTCATCAACAACTTCAATCTGCCCGAACCTGTCGCACTGGCTCTCAGCGAGGACACCTATAGTCAAGGGCCGTCCGAGCGATCCGTTACGCAGTTGATTGACAGCCCCCGCATCAGAATTCTTTATCATGAATACGACGACCAGATCGTCGAGGATGTGTCCGAACGTCTGTGGGTGGCGCTTGGCCGCGCCATGCACACGCTGTTTGAAAACTACGCTACGGGCAAGTACGTGTCCGAGGAACGTCTGTTCGCTGATATCGATGGCTGGACCGTATCGGGCGCTATCGATATCCA
The DNA here is from genome assembly GCA_041629915.1 of Gallionella sp. Lineage (GTDB taxonomy): Bacteria > Pseudomonadota > Gammaproteobacteria > Burkholderiales > Gallionellaceae > Gallionella. Next base: position 4,614 of record JBFKMJ010000096.1, on the reverse strand, counting down.
GCATGGCAACACCCTGATTGACTACAAAATGACCAGCGTCTGGTCGGTGATCTATGGTAAACAGGAATGGATTAACCAGTTGAATTTTTACGCATGGCTGGCAGAACAATGCAAAGGTATTACGGTGGAAAAATTGCAGATTCTGGCTGTGCTGCGCGATTGGAAGCAGCGCGACCTGGAAACTCGCGGCACGGATTACCCGCCTGCGCCCATCATGCTGCTCAATATCCCGCTGTGGACCGTAGCCGAACGCGAGGTTTATGTGCATGAACGGGTGCGAATCCATCAGGAGGCCGAATTCTCTCGCCTGACCGGCGATCCGCTGCCTCTGTGCAGCGATGCCGAGCGCTGGAAAGACCCGGACACGTATGCCGTTATGAAGGGCAAAAACAAACGCGCCGTGCGTGTCTACACCAACGAGGACGACGCCCTGAACCACGTAGCCGATAACCCGGATCAGCCATTACGCATTGTGAAACGCCGCAGCATGGCCAACCGCTGCGAACGTTATTGCAAGGCCGCGCCGTGGTGCGAGCAATACCAGAGCGAAAATGTTTGACGACGCCTTCCATCGTAAAGTCATCGGCATCATGCGGATCAGCGCCGTGCGGCCCATCACGCTGGCCGAAGTCAATGACAAAATCCGTTTTTATCACCACAACCGGCAGATCGGAGAAATTAGCCGCTACCTATTCGAAGCACTCGAACCCATTGAAATCCTCAACCTGATTGGAGTAAAGCCACATGACCAATAAAGCTGTTAGTCCCGACGCGCCCAGCGCCATTTATGCATCCATGTCCGCCGTCATGGCCGACATTGATGCCATTGCCAAGGACAGCAAAAACACCCAGCAAGGATTCATGTTTCGCGGCATCGACGCCGCCTATAACGCCATGCATCCGCTGCTGGCCAAGCACAAGATTTTCACCGTGCCGCATGTGCGCCGGGTGCTGAACCGCGAGGAGCGCGCCACCAAGTCCGGCGGCATTATCTCGTACACTGTTTTGGAAGTTGAGTACGACTTCATTTCTGGCATCGACGGCAGCGGCATAACCGTTGGCCCCATCATCGGCGAAGGCATGGATACTGGTGACAAGGGTTGCAACAAGGCGATGGCTGTCGCGCATAAATATGCGCTGTTCCAGACCTTTCTGATTCCAACGGAGAAAGCGGTAGACCCGGACGAAGAAAGTTTCGAGGATGTGCAACCACGGCAGGCCGCGCGAAAGGACAGCGACCTATGGGAGGATGACGATCTGGATTCGCAACCGGAAAAACCAGCAAAAAAAGCCCCGGCAAAAAAAGCCGCCGACACCGATGAACTGGCCATGCCGGACGAGGAATCGGCCATTAACATAGCCGATGTGCTGATCAATCTGGCCGAGGGCATGCACGGCCATTCGGTAGCGGCGCTGATGGATTTCTGGAACAAGAACAAGAAAGTGATTAATCGGCTGGACGCCGAATACCCGGAACAGTATCAGCGCGTCAAGGCCGCATTCACCGCGCTCAAAAACCGCATTCATGAATAAGCACATCGTTATGCTTGATGCGGAGCAAATCACGCAGGCGCGGATATACGCGCAAACCGTCACGCGGCGCTTGCCGCGCAAGCCAAATTACACCGGTTTCGCCGCCCCGGACCGGTATTTTGTCGGGCGCTGTGGCGAACTGGCGCTGTGCCAGTGGGCACAGGAGCACGGACTGGAATACATCGATACGGTTAATGACCGTGGCGCACCGGATGATCAGGATGTGGTGTTCCCCCGCTCCGGCATCACGGTCAACGTGAAAAATTCGCACCACCCCAGGGCGCGGTATCTGCTGCAGCCCGAAGCGCAGGCGGTCAAGCGGTTCCGCGCCCCGACAGACCCGCATTATTTGGTTGGGTGCACCGGCATTGTCACGGAGGAGCAGGGCGAAATGTGCCTGCATGGTGCCATTCACCGACGCGACTGGATGCTGCAGGCAGAACGGAAAAAAATCAACGACCTCACCGCCCTGCGGTTGCCACTGGCCGAATTGCCCCTGTCCATGGACGGCTTTTTAACCATGCTGAAACAGCGTCACTGAGCCGATAAATTTTCTATCACTATTAACTTGTTAAGGAGTTCGACATGAATACCAAATACCCCAAAGCAAACGGCGCATTATTCAAGAACCGCGACAAAAAATCCGACAATCATCCCGATGTGCGTGGCGTGCTGGAAGTCAGCGAGGATCAATTGCGCATGCTGATCGCCATGGCGAAAGCTGGCGTGGAACTGAAAATGCAACTGGCCGGGTGGAACCGCCGCGCCCAAAGCGGACAGCGTTACATGCGGCTGGAATCCGAAGCATACATGCCCGAACAGCGGTCTGCGGCGCGGAAAACACCCCCCGCCGCTGGCGCGGATGACGATCCGTTTGGCGATGACGACATTGCCGATGATCCCTTTGACGAAAATGACATCCCCTTTTAGGACAGGAGGCATGCCATGCCCAGGAAAAAATCAGACCGGCCCGAGTGGATACTGGATAATTGTTACGGCATTGGCCGGGACCAATATAACTGGATATTGCGTTACCGCTCACCCGAGTCCACCCGCGACTACTGGAGTTATATCGGCTACTGGCCGACCCTGGAAGCCCTGCTGCAGGGATATTACCAGCACGCATTGGTGACCGCGACACCGGAAGCGGACCTGCTGCAGCATGTGCAAAAGGTTACCGAGACCGCCACAGAGGCGATAAATAACCTGACCCTGTCTCCCGCAAAGGGCAGGACAGGTAAATCGACTGCTGCCAGCGTGCGGGGCGTTTCCGGGGCTGCTTCCAGCGGGAGCGCCCGATGATTCTGCGCTCACGAGCCATGCTGGACGCCGCCAAGGGCCAGTCTTGCGTCAATTGCGGTAAACGGGACGGCACCATTGTGGCGGCCCACCTGACCGGCATTCGCGCCGCTGAGTTCGGCAAGGGCACCAGCATCAAACCGCACGATTTGCTCGTCTGCGATTTATGCCTGCGCTGCCACCTGTCATTTGACGGCAACCGGGAAAGCTACATCAAAAACCCAAACATGCGCAAGATCGACCAGTCAGAACGCATGTTGGCCTGCATCGCCCGGACCCTGATACGGCGAGTGAAGCAGGGGGTGTTAAAAATCCCCCTGGATAACGACGGCTGATAGCCATAACAAGTTATGCATATCCACATTCCCAGTTCCCAATCCCACCGGGTGGTGAGCCTGTTGCAGGCATTGGGCGGCCAGTTCCCCGAAGTGGCGCGGGAACTGATCGAGATCGCGCACAAGGCGCGTGACGGCATCACCATCGAAATCCTGCCATACGCGCATAAACGCAGCCGCCAGCAGGAAAACTACTACCGCAAATGGTGCCGGGCATTCGGTGAATACTGCGGCACCACACCGGATGAAACGCATGAAGAAATTCTCTGTATCGCCTATGGCAGCGAGGTCAGGGAAACCCGCTTCGGGCGCAAAATCCGCCCGGTGCAGCGCAGTTCGGAAGCCAACCGCATTGAATACAGCCTGCTGATCGACACCCTGGTCCGGGTGGCGGCGGAGATGGGCTTTGACATACCACCGCCACAGAGGCAGATGGATGATTGACCAGAGCATTAAAGCATTTGCGCGTAACCGCGATGTATGCAATAATGCATCACTGCTATTAAACTTTCATCAGGAGAAACAGCGCCATGAACACAATCGACCACATCACCAACATACTGCACCGCACTCCAGATAAACTAAGCGATACGGAGATCAATGATATATTTTCCCAGCACGCCCACGGCGTGACGCAAACGCAAATTGCCAAGCAGACAGGCATGACCCAGTACCACGTGGGTAACATACTGCGCCGCACCGTACGGCGCGATGTACTGGTGCCGGACGGCGTGCTGGAGAGATCAAACGCCAGACTCAGAAAACCGCTTAAAAAAAAGCGCATGTCTATGCGCGTGGCGAGAGCCAATGCTCGAAAATTGACGGAGGCAAACATCAATGAGATTTTCAACCTGCGCATTAACGGTATGGGCCTGCCGCAAATAAGCCAACGATATAATTTATCAACCACCACCATTCGCCGTATACTGAATCGAGAGGCGCATACCGATAAAGCGGTGTCTCAAGAGAAAATCGAAAGGGCGGCACGGGTCAAGTACCCGGCACCCGAACAAAAGAGACGGCGCAAAAGCCAATCGCAGCGCAAGCCGAAACAACAATCGGCGCAAGCCAGGGGCGCGCTCCCGCTAATTCCGCCGGGGGAGGAAAAAGTGGATGCCATACAGGCCATGTTCACATTCATTATTGCCGCCCGAAATCTAACTCTGGCGCGTCATGCAGCGGAGGAGGCACGAAAACTGGCGATCACCAGCGGCTGGAACGAGGATACGGCAGACCTTTTGATAGAAGCCATCCAGAATGGGGCATAGTGGTAATTAATTACCATGAACGAGCAAACCCCAGCGCCCACCAAATCCAGCGAACTGCAGCGATTTCTGGCTGACGCCGAAACATACCACTGTTACGAAGTGGCTGCTGCTTACGAACGGTGGCAGCAGCGCGAGAAAACACGAAAAGAACTGGAATTGGCTCTCAAACTGGAGAAGGT
>JBFKMJ010000095.1:0-5667 GCA_041629915.1 Gallionella sp. | reverse complement strand
ATCTCACCACACTGGAAAATCTCTGCGTCATGCTGCCCGGCAGCGGCCGCTGCCACCTGATCAACGGCGCCGTGCAGCTGCTCGATAGCGCTTTCCACCACTTTCACGAGGAGTTCAAGCAGGCGTTGCGCTGATCCAGTCTTGACAATCCTGAAAGAACAATAGTCCACGAAAGACACAAAAAGCACGAAAACAAACAAGAAGGCAACAACTGCCTGGTTGATTTTATTTCGTGCCTTTCGTGCCTTTCGTGCCTTTCGTGGACCAAACAAGATTTTCAGGTTGATTCCTCCCGACAACGCCCTCATGTAACAGGTATTGCAGAAGGGAGGTTGCCATGTCTACCGTTCGCCAGCCTGCCGTCGCAGGCATGTTCTATCCCGCCGAGCCCCGGCAGCTCGCGCATGATGTGCAACAGCTGCTGGAAGCGGCGCGCCCGCAAGCACTGGTGCCGAAGGCACTGATCGTGCCGCACGCCGGTTACATCTACTCCGGCGCGATTGCGGCAAGCGCTTACGCCACGCTCCGACCCATCGCCACACGCATCCGCCGCGTGGTACTGCTCGGCCCCACCCATCGCGTCGCGGTGCGTGGGCTGGCGCTGCCCGGCGCGGATGCCTTCGATACGCCACTCGGCCGGGTCATGCTGGATGAAGCTGCGGCGCAACGCATCGCCCATTTGCCGCAGGTGACCGTCAGCGCACAGGCGCATGCGCTGGAACATTCGCTGGAAGTGCAACTTCCGTTCCTGCAAAGTGTGCTGCCGGATTTCACGCTGCTGCCGCTGGCGGTGGGCATGGCGACGCCGGAAGAAGTCGCCGAGGTGCTGGAAACGCTGTGGGACGGCGAGGAGACGCTGATCGTGATCAGCTCCGACCTGTCGCATTTCCTGCCCTACGCCAGTGCACAGCGCGTGGATCAGGACACCGTGCAATCCATTCTCAAACTGCAACAACCGATCGACCACGAACACGCCTGCGGCGGCACGCCGATCAACGGGCTGCTTGTCGCGGCACAACACCACCATCTCACGCCGCATCTGCTCGACCTGCGAAACTCCGGGGACACTGCGGGGTCCCATGATCAGGTGGTGGGTTATGCCGCCTTTGCCTTTACCGAGGAGACCGCATATGCAAGCTGAACGTGGGAAAGTGCTGCTGCCGATTGCACGCGCCGAAATTTCGCGCGCCTTGGGCCTGCCCCGTGCAGCCGATGAGAGCGCGCCCTGGCTGGCCGAGCATGGCGCATGTTTCGTTACCCTGACACAGGACGGCGAGTTGCGTGGCTGCATCGGCACACTGCAGGCGCATCGGCCGTTGCTGACCGATGTCAAAAGCAACGCGGTGTCCGCCGCGCTGCGCGATCCGCGTTTCATGCCATTGAGCACAGAGGAACTTGACATCACCACGGTCGAGATCTCGCTGCTCTCGCCGACAACCGTCATGGAAGTCCGGGGGGAGGCCGATGCGCTCGCGCAGATACGCCCCGGCGTGGATGGCATCGTCTTCGAGTTCGGAAACTACCGCAGCACCTTCCTGCCGCAGGTGTGGGAACAGTTGCCCCAGCCCCGCCAGTTCATGGCGCATCTCAGACGCAAGGCCGGGCTGCCGGATGATTTCTGGGAGGAAGGCGTGAAACTGTCGCGCTATACCGTGACCAAATGGAGTGAAGACAGCTAATGGACGAACCGATCAGCATGGCCGAACGCTACCCGGCGCGCTGGTGGCACCTGCTCGACGACGGACGCATTCAATGCGACCTGTGTCCGCGCGATTGCAGGCTGAATGACGGGCAGCGCGGCGCCTGTTTCGTGCGCGGCCGCGTCAATGATGCGATGGTGCTCACCACTTACGGGCGCTCCTCGGGTTTTTGCGTCGATCCGATCGAGAAGAAACCGCTCAATCATTTTTATCCCGGCAGCAGCATCCTGTCGTTCGGCACCGCAGGCTGCAACCTCGCCTGCAAGTTCTGCCAGAACTGGGACATTTCCAAGTCACGCAGCTTCGACCGGCTCGCCGACCAGGCCAGCCCGGAAGCCATCGCGCGCGCCGCCGAAGCGCACGGCTGCAAGAGCGTCGCGTTCACCTACAACGACCCGGTGATTTTTGCCGAATATGCGATGGATACCGCCGATGCCTGCCATGAACGCGGCATCCAGACCGTCGCGGTCACCGCGGGCTACATCCACGACCAGCCTCGGCGCGAGTTCTTCGCCAAAATGGATGCCGCCAATGTCGATCTCAAGGCTTTTACCGACGAGTTCTATGTCAAGCTGACCGGCGCGCACCTGCAACCGGTGCTGGACACGCTGAAATACCTCAGACAGGAAACCGATGTGTGGGTCGAACTGACCACGCTGCTGATTCCCGGCCACAACGATACGCCGCATGAGATCAACGCGATGAGCGAATGGATAGTCAGGGAGCTTGGTGCGGATGTGCCGCTGCATTTCAGCGCTTTCCACCCGGATTACAGGATGGCCAACGTGCCGCCGACGCCACTGGAAACGCTGATGCAGGCGCGGCAAATCGCCCGGGCTGCGGGACTGCGCTATGTGTATACCGGCAACGTGCACAACCGTGAGGGCGACACCACGCACTGTCCTTCATGCAACAGCGCCTTGATCGTGCGCGACTGGTACGAGATCAAACAATACCGCCTCACTCCCGACGGCCATTGCCCGGATTGCGATGCTCGAATCGCCGGGCGTTTCGAAAAGTTCAGCAAGGCGTTCGGCGCGCGCCGCATCCCCATTGTCATGGGAGGAGCCGCCTGAAAATCGGATACGTCAGGTAGCGGCGGTATCGTTCTCCACAAGACTCATCAGTATCTCCGCATCCATTGATGAAACAGCCTCTCCCCGGAAGCTTCCCAGGGTCGGTGCAGCATCCTGGGATAGCTGACCGGCAGCTACCGCGACGTAATCGTCATTGACGGACAGGCCGCGGCTCGGGTCGAATCCGCGCCAGCCGGCACCCGGCAGGTAAACCTCGGCCCAGGCATGCATGTCACCACCAGCGGCGGCGTCGCCGATGCAGTAGCCGCTGACAAAGCGGGCGGCAATACCTGCGCTGCGGCAGATATCAATGAACAGCATGGCAAAGTCGCGGCAGGAACCCTTCCCTTGTCTCATGGTTTCTTCCGGTGTCCACGGATCGCCATGCTCACGCAGCATGTACTCGAGGCGCTGGTATATCCCGTCCGCCAGCAACGACAGGAACGGTATCGTTTCGCGATTTGCCGCCTGCATCATTTCCTGCGCAAATGCCGCCACATGGGGATGATCTCCTTCGCGAACCCGATAGTGACCGAGCACCCGGGCGAGTTGCGCTTCGTACTCAAGCGGCAAGGTCAGCGCGGCCGGATCGGTGACAATAAAATCAAACGGGTTGCCATGGTGGGTTTCCACCAGCGTATGAACCTTGATCAGCAGGTTCTCGTGCAGCCCGCCGAACCAGATCGTCTCGGTGTTGTTACCGTAAAGCTCGATGCAGTGGGTGATACCGGCGGGGCCGGGAGTGACATCGATGCGGTAGCTGCGCAGGGTCTGCGTCGCATCGCAGCGTGGGCGCAGCCTGACGATGAAGGGCTCCAGGAACACCGGCTGACTGTAGTGATAGCGGGTGTGATGGGTAATTTCAAACAGCATGGGTGCGGCCGGTTATTGACCGTGGGTATCCAGTTTTGCGAGCGCCTCGCCTACCCACTCATCAGGCATTTCCTCTACCGATTTGCGCAGCCGCTCCTGCCACCATTCCGGCAGATGCTGAAGATCTTCGCGCTCGAACCGGTGCTGGACCACTTCGAACGAATCGCGTTTGTACAACACCACATCAATCGGGAAATCAACATCGACTGCGCTGATGCGTGTCGAGTCGAATGCGAGATAGGCCAGCTTGAGCGCCATATCCATTGAAGATTCATAACGCAGCACCCGATCAATGATGGGCTTCCCGTAGCTGGATTCGCCGATCAGGAAGTAAGGCGACCCCTTGCCCACCTCCACCCAGTTACCTTGCGGGTAGAGCATGTAGAGTTTGTGTTCCTTGTCTTTCTCCAGCTGCCCGCCGATTATGGAAAACAGATTGAAATCCAGCCCGCTTTCCTTGAGCGCCTCCTTGTCTTCGTTGGCAACGATACGCACCTGTTCGGCGAACGCATTCACGGCCTTGTACAACTTATCGAAGCTGGTGTCTTTCTCCTCAATCACTTCCTCGAAGTAGGTCAGCGCCTTGTCGCGCACCGAGCGCAGTCCGGAAGTCATCAGGAACATGGAGTGCTTCCCGTGTTGATGTATGGTCACCTTGCGGGCCGTGGTGCGTTCCGCACCCGAAGTGAGACGTGTATCGGAGATGCCGACGAGGCCATCCTTGATCTTGATTGCGGCACAGAATGTCATGGTGTTTTATTGTTCTTGAGTCAGATGGGTGCTTTGGCCGGTCAACGGGCGCAGCGTGAAATAGGTTTCAAAGATGGCATCGTCTATCCAGTTCAGCCGGGTTTGCAGTTCATCGAGGAATTCGTGCAGGCCCACATGAATGATCTCGTCGATCTGCGTGTAATTCAGATCGCCCAGCAGCCGTCCCAAACCCTGCTCCGCCTTGTTGCTGAAGGCATCCAGGGATGAGCCGGTGATGGCGTGCAGCGAGCGCGCTGCGCGTCCCAGGCAGGAGTGCACCGAGCGCGGAAAATCGCGGTTCAGGATCAGGAAGTCGGCCACCTTGGTGGGGTCAATCTGTTTGGAGTGTTTGCGATACATCTCGAGTGCGCTTGCTGATTTCAGCAATGCGGCCCACTGGATGTTATCGATGGCCGTGCCGACAGCCTGGGCCTCGGGCAGCAGAATGAAATACTTGACGTCCAGTATGCGCGACGTTTTATCGGCGCGTTCCAGCAGCTCGCCCACCTGCAGAAAATGCCAGGCTTCTCCATGTGACATGGTGGCCTCGGTGATGCCATCAAACAGGTGGCTGGCCCATTTAACCGCCGTGTAAAAATCGTGAGGATTATCGGGCGCTGACTTGCCTGCGGCAGCCTCCTTGACCAGCAGGTAGAAGTGGTTGGCCTGCTCCCACATTTCCGACGAAATGACTTCCCGTACCGAGCGGGCGTTCTCGCGTGCATGGCGCACGCAGCTCAGGATCGAATTCGGGTTTTCCCGATCGAAAGTGAGAAAGTGCATGACGTTTTCGCGGGTGGGTTCGCCATAACGCTGGTTGAACTGTTCGCGATCCCCGGAAATATTCACCAGCGGCGCCCACTGTTCGCCGAATTCTTCCGGCATGTCCAGGCTGAGATTGAGATTGACATCGATGAAACGCGCGACGTTCTCTGCCCGCTCCAGATAGCGGCTCATCCAGTAAATCGAATTGGCAACACGGCTCAACATCCTGTCTCGCTCCCTCTTGCATACATTTTCAACGGACTCATTCGCTCAGCACCCAGGTGTCCTTGCTGCCCCCGCCCTGCGATGAATTGACCACCAGCGAGCCTTTTTTCAGGGCGACACGCGTCAGGCCGCCGGGCATGACATATATATCCTTGCCATAGAGTATGTAGGGGCCCCTATACATCAAGAAGCCAGTTTTTATGTCCGGTACGGCTCGTAAACAAGTGCCTGTTTAATGGCTGCGTCGATCTGCGTTGCCATGGGATTGCGAATCTCCT
>JBFKMJ010000094.1:0-5675 GCA_041629915.1 Gallionella sp. | reverse complement strand
GGTCGGAATACATGTCGTAGCCGAAGGCACGCCGGTTGCGCTCGTCAAAAGGCTCGAGGTAAATCACCGAGGTGTAGATTTCGCGCTCGCCTTCCGGATGAATGGTGTAGTCGGGGAAGCCCTGAGCGCGGACCATGTCGATATGCCGCTGTTTCTGTTGCGGTGGCACGATCAGTGCGTATCCCAGTCCCTGGATGCCTGGATAGTTTGCTTCGAGACGCAACGCACGGGCATAGGCGTGAAACTCGTCGCGTTCGACGCTAACCGAGGCGGCAAATAACCCCTTTGCCCCGCGCAATACCTGCTCGTAGGTTGCCAGGCGCCGTATGACTTTATTTTCCGCATCCTGCACACTCAAATCAAAGTCGGCCTGCAGCGCCTGCATGGCATTCTGCTGCGCAGACTGCCATAACTGGTGCGTGACGATCAGGGAAACGGCCAGAAACAGCAACGGGAAAAACCGCATCACGCGCATCCGCACCGACATGCGCGCCAAGCGCGCCGCATCGGAATCGGCGTGCGCGGACGAAATCGTTGCATTTGTGTCGGTCGTCATCAGGGTCCTTTGAGGCCTTGCGAACATTCATGAACAAAAGCAAGCTGCGCGATTCATGCTACGCGCCGCAACATGGGAATGCAATGCGAACAGAAACAGGGTATTGCGGCGACAATCAGCCCTGCCGGTCCATCCTGCGGTACTGCACGGCTTCGGCGATATGTGACGCCAGGATATTTCCGCTGCCGGCCAGATCGGCAATGGTGCGCGCCACCTTGAGCACGCGGTGATAAGCGCGTGCCGAAAGGTTGAGGCGGCTGATGGCCTGTTGCAGCAAGGCGGCGCCCTGCGCATCGGGCGCGCACAGTTCGTCGATCTCGGCGACCGAGAGCAGCGCATTGGATTTGTCCTGGCGCGCCAACTGGCGTTGCCGTGCCGTTTCGACGCGCGCCTGCAACGCTGCGCTGGTTTCGCCATCGCTTTTATTGAGCAGGTCGTCCTGCGCCACGGCAGGCACTTCGAACTGGATATCGATGCGATCCAGGAACGGGCCGGATATCCTGCCACGGTAGCGCGACACCTGGTCCGGCGTGCAGCGGCATTTACCGTTGTGATGGCCGAGATAGCCGCACGGACACGGGTTCATCGCCGCAACGAGCTGGAACTGCGCGGGAAAATCGGCACGGCGCGCGGCGCGCGAGATGGTGATGCGCCCGGATTCGAGCGGTTCGCGCAACACCTCCAGCACCTTGCGCTCGAATTCCGGCAGCTCATCGAGAAACAGCACGCCGTGCAGCGCCATCGAGATTTCGCCGGGACGCGGATTGCTGCCGCCGCCGACCAGCGCGACGCCGGAAGCGGTATGGTGCGGCGCACGGTACGGTCGCATCTTCCATTTCGCCACGTCGAAGCTGCCATCCAGCGATTGCACGGCGGCGCTCTGCAAGGCTTCGGCTTCGGTCATTTGCGGCAGGATGCCGGGAAAGCGCGCCGCCAGCATGGACTTGCCGGTGCCGGGCGGGCCGACCATCAGCACGCTGTGCCCGCCGGCCGCAGCAATTTCCAGCGCGCGCTTGGCCTGCGCCTGCCCCTTCACTTCGCTCATGTCCGGATAGTGCGCTGCAGCGGCTTGCGGCTGGCTGGCATACCGCGTGAGCGCGTCGCGTCCGGCCAGATGCGCGGCGACCTGCAGCAACGATTGCGCCGGGTACACCATCGCCTCCTCCACCAGCGCGGCTTCGGCGGCATTGGCCTGCGGCAGGATGAAGGCGCGCCCACTGTTGGCGGCATGGCAGGTCATCGCCAGCGCACCGCGTATCGGGCGCAGTTCGCCGGTCAGTGCGAGCTCTCCGGCAAACTCATAATCATTCAGGCGGTCGGCGGGAATCTGCCCGGTCGCGGCAAGGATACCGAGCGCGATGGGCAAGTCAAAACGCCCGCTTTCCTTGGGCAGATCGGCGGGCGCGAGGTTGACGGTGATGCGGCGGGCGGGAAACTCGAACCGGCAATTCTGCAATGCGGCGCGCACGCGGTCCTTGCTTTCCTTGACTTCGGTTTCCGGCAAGCCAACGATGGTGAAGTTGGGCAGGCCGTTGGCAAGATGCACCTCGACGGTGACCAGCGCGGCCTCCATGCCGGATAACGCACGGCTGTACAGCACAGCCAGGCCCATGATTACTCCGCGGCCTTATTGAGCCGCGCTTCCAGTTCGACGACACGCATCTCCAGCAGGATAAGCTGCTCACGGGTGCGCGTCAGCACTTGCGCCTGCACATCGAATTCCTCGCGCGTGATCAGATCGAGTTTTTCAAAGCCTTGCATCAGCAGGGCACGGGCGTTTTTTTCAATGTCCCTGGCGGGACTGTTTTTGACCACTTCGCCCAGCTTGGCGGACACTTCATCGAAAAATTTTGCGTTAAGCATGATGTCAGGTCTCCCGTAGTTAATGCGTCTTCGAAGTGTAACAAGTTACGCGCCTGCCCGCCGCACCTGTCGGGTGCTAGGACGGGCAAAGGCGCACCAGGATCATGCGCCCGCCCGGTGCGGCTGGCCGGAATATTAGCGCAATACGTTGTAATAATGGAGTTATTTTTTCTGGCACGCATCCTGCTCAGTAGAGTGCGTGGATATTGTTATCCCGTTCTCAATCCAGGAAAGGACTCATGATGAAGACAAGCAAAGCAGGTTCCGGTGCAGTCAAAGGCAAACTGTTGAACACCCTTATGTTGGCTGCGCTGACACTGCCCGGTGTGGCGATGGCCGAGGAAGCCTCGCCGTTCAGCGCGAATGTCAGTCTGGTGACTGATTATCTGTATCGCGGCATTTCGCAAACCGGCGCCAAGCCCGCCATCCAGGGCGGTTTCGATTATGCGCATGCCAGTGGCTTCTATGCAGGTGTTTGGGGTTCCAATATCAGCTGGATCAGTGATGCTGGCGTCGCTACCAACGCCAGCGTCGAACTGGATACCTACCTTGGTTTCGGCGGCAGCTTCGCCGAAGACTTCACCTACGATGTCGGTTTCCTGCGCTACAACTATCCCGGCACCTATGCTGCCGGGGCAACCAGGGCTGACACCGATGAAATCTACGGCGCGATCGGCTACAAGTGGGTTAGCGCAAAGTACTCCTACAGCCTGGGCAAGACCTTTGGTGTGCCTGATGCGCAGGGAAGCAACTATTTCGAAATCAACGCCGATTTCCCGCTGGCTGAAGGCTTTTCCCTGGGAGCGCACGCAGGCAAGCAAACTTACAAAGGCTCCAGTGCAGCCTATGTCGCTGCCGGCGGCCCTACTGCTACCTATACCGACTACAAGCTGGGCGTTACCAAGGAACTCGGCAGCTTCGAGCTTGGTTTGGCTTACAGCAAGACCAATGCCCAATCTGGCGGTTTCTACACCAACCTGCAGGGCAAGGATCTGGGCAAGGGCACAGTGGTTCTGTCACTTAGCAGCTCATTCTGAATAATTCCGGGGCGGTGTGCCGCCCCATCTCAAAGGAGATTGTCATGAAAATGGTTACCGCCATCATCAAACCCTTCAAGCTTGACGAAGTGCGCGAAGCACTTTCCACCATCGGTGTGCAGGGCATCACCGTCACCGAGGTCAAGGGCTTCGGCCGTCAAAAAGGCCACACCGAGCTGTATCGCGGTGCGGAATATGTGGTGGACTTCCTGCCAAAAGTGAAACTGGAAGCCGCCGTACAGGCTCACCTGCTGGATCAGGTCGTGGAGGCCATCGAAAAAGCCGCGCGCACCGGCAAGATCGGCGACGGCAAGATTTTTGTGCATGAACTCGAACAAGTGATCCGCATCCGCACCGGCGAAGCCGGCGCAGAAGCGCTGTAAGGAGAACATGATGAAGACACCATTCATGATATTTGCACTGCTGGCAACGTTGTGCGGCGTGTCCGCAACAGCTTATGCCGAAGAGGCCGTAGCGCTCGCCGCAGCGGTGCCAGACAAGGGCGACACCACCTGGATGATGCTGTCCACCCTGCTGGTGATCCTGATGATCGTGCCGGGATTGTCGCTGTTCTACGGCGGACTGGTGCGTGCCAAGAACATGCTGTCTGTGCTGTCGCAGGTGTTCGCCATCTTCGCGCTGATATCCGTGCTGTGGATCATCTACGGCTACACGCTGGCCTTCGGTGATGGCGGTGCGCTCAACGGGATGATCGGCGACCTGTCCAAACTGTTCCTCGCCGGCGTAACGCCGGACAGCACGGCAGCGACCTTTACCGATGGCGTAGTGATTCCGGAACTGACCTTTGTCGCCTTCCAGTTGACCTTTGCGGCGATCACCACCGCGCTGATCATCGGCGGCTTCGCCGAGCGCATCAAGTTCTCCGCGCTGCTGGTGTTTTCCGCACTGTGGTTCACCCTGTCCTACCTGCCCGTCGCGCATATGGTGTGGGCAAGCGGCGGCTACCTGTTCGAAATGGGCGCGCTGGATTTCGCCGGCGGCACCGTGGTGCACATCAATGCCGGTATCGCGGCACTGGTGGGCGCGATCGTGATCGGCAAGCGTATCGGCTACGGCAAGGAGCCGATGGCGCCGCACAATCTGCCGATGACCATGATCGGTGCCTCGCTGCTGTGGGTGGGCTGGTTCGGTTTCAACGCCGGCTCCAACCTTGAAGCCACCGGCGGCGCGGCGCTGGCACTGCTCAACACCATCGTCGCGACCGGCGCTGCGGCACTGGGCTGGATGTTTGCCGAATGGATGTTGCGCGGCAAGCCTTCGATGCTGGGCATCGCGTCGGGTGCGATTGCCGGCCTGGTTGCGGTCACGCCGGCTGCCGGACTGGTCGGCCCGATGGGCGCGATCATGCTCGGTGCGATCGCCGGTCCGGTCTGCCTGTGGGCGGTGTCCGGCCTGAAAATGGCGCTTGGTTATGACGACTCGCTGGACGTGTTCGGCATCCATGCCGTCGGCGGCATCATCGGCGCCCTCGGCACCGGCATCTTCGTCTCGCCGGCACTGGGCGGCGTGGGGGTGGATGACTATTCCATGATCGGGCAGGTCATGACACAGGCAACCGGCGTACTGGTGACCGTGGCATGGTCCGGCGTAATCAGCTTCGTGTTGTTCAAGACGATAGACGCGATGATGGGCCTGCGTGTTTCGGAAGAAGCGGAACGCGAAGGTCTGGACACCGCGACCCACGGCGAGCGCGCTTACAACCTGTAAGTTGTTCTGGCTGTAAACCAAAAGGGCGCCCGCGCGGCGCCCTTTTTTATGCAAGGTCGCGCACCGGACAGGACGTATTCAATTCGCACGGCACCAGGTTCGTGCACGCCGCAAGCGAACGGGCCGGCTGCTTGCCATCCAATTAACCTGTTGATTCAACCTGTTGGAGGTGTTGCAACATGCTGGCACAGGTTTTGCTTATTCAATATGTAAATTGTGACTCAGGAGTGATGAAATGAAAAAGCTGAAACTGGTGGTAGTCGGCAACGGTATGGCCGGGATACGCGCGCTGGAAGAATTGCTCAAGCTTGCCCCGGACCTGTACGACATCACCGTGTTCGGCGCCGAGCCGCACGGCAACTACAACCGCATCCTGCTGTCGCCGGTGCTCGCCGGCGAAATGACAATCAGGGACATCATGCTGAACGATGTCGACTGGTATGCGCAAAACGGCATCACACTGCACCTGAACAAGACGGTGACGCAGATCG
>JBFKMJ010000093.1:0-5738 GCA_041629915.1 Gallionella sp. | reverse complement strand
CGGACGCTGCAAGCTGTACCCCAGATCGGATATCGATCTGCTAATCCTGCTGGATGCGGAGCCGGATGACACGCTGCAACAGCAATTGCAGCAGTTGATCATGGCGCTATGGGATATCGGACTGGAAGTCGGCCACAGCGTGCGCACCATAGACCAGTGCATGGTTGAATCTGCCGACATCACCGTGCAGACCAACCTGCTTGAAGCACGTCTGCTGTGCGGCAATAAAAAACTGTTCAATGAATTGTGTGCCAGCGTGCAACAGCATCTGGACCTGCGTGCCTTTTATCAGGCCAAGCTGCAGGAACAGCAGCAGCGCCACGCGCGCTATGCGGAAGCCGATTACAACCTTGAACCCAACCTGAAAGAAAGCCCGGGCGGCCTGCGCGATCTGCAGACCGTCACCTGGATCGCGCGTGCGGCCGGCCTCGGAACGCACTGGAGTGAACTCGCGCGAATCGGACTGCTTACGACTACCGAAGCGCATCAAATCGCGCGTCACAGCGCGCTGCTGGCAACCCTGCGTATCCGTTTGCATTATCTTGCCAAACGCCATGAAGACCGTTTGTTGTTCGATTTTCAGACTGCGCTTGCCGAACAGATGCGTGTTTCCGCCTCGGCCAACCGTCGCGTCAGCGAACATTTGATGCAGCGCTACTACCGCACCAAACTGGCGGTACGCCAGTTCAACATCATCATGCTGCAAAATCTGCATGACTATTTATTCCACGAAACCCCGGTGCAACGCATACTGAACGAGCGCTTCATGATAGTCGGCACGCGGCTGGAAATCCGTGACGAGAAATTGTTCGAACATACACCCGAAGCGATCCTGGAATTATTCCTGCTGATGGAACAGCATGACGAATTGACCAATATCAGCGCGAAGGCGTTGCGTGGGCTTTGGCGGGGAAAACGCATGGTTGATGCGGCCTTCCGCCGCAATCCGCTGAACCGGGCGCGCTTCATGGAAATCCTGCGCCAGCCACACGGCGTGCTTCACGCGCTGCGGCGCATGAACCAGTACGGCATTCTCGGCCGCTATCTCCCCGCCTTCGGGCGCATCGTCGGACAGATGCAGCATGACCTGTTCCATGTTTATACCGTGGATGCGCATATCCTGATGGTGGTGCGCAACCTGCGCCGCTTCGCCGACCCGGAATACGCGCAGGAAATTCCGCTGTGCAGCAAGCTGATGGGAGATTTTGCGCGCCCGGAAGTGCTGTATATCGCTGGGTTGTTTCACGACATTGCCAAGGGGCGCGGCGGCGATCATTCGCAACTGGGCAAAAAGGACGCGCACGCATTCTGCGTGCAGCATCAGCTCGGCAACGCCGATACCGACCTGATCGTGTGGCTGGTCGAGCACCATCTCACCTTTTCCGCCATTGCGCAAAAGCAGGATCTATCCGACCCGGAAGTGATTGCGGCCTTTGTCGACAAACTGAAAAATGATCGCTACCTTGTCGCGCTGTACCTGTTGACCGTCGCGGACATACGCGGCACCAATCCGGAAATATGGAATGCCTGGAAAGCCAGGCTGATGGAAGACCTGTTCTGGCAGGCGCGCCGCTACCTGAGCGACGGCAAGGTAGCCGACCGGCTCGGGGAAATCCGCCGCGCGTCTACGGAAGCACTCAATCATGCTGCGCTGTCGCCCGATTCCTACCAGCTGTTATGGGCGCAGCTCGATGACAGTTATTTTCTGGATCATGACCCGCAGGAAATCGCCTGGCATACCCGCCTGCTGGCGTTCATGGTCAATTCCGGCACACCCATTGTGAAAGCACGCCTGAGCCGCGCCGGAGAGGGATTGCAGGTCATGGTGTATTGCCCCGACCAGCGCGCGCTGTTTGCGCGCATCTGTAATTTCTTTGCGCGCATGAACTACACCATTGCCGAGGCCAAGATCCACACCACACAGCACGGCTACGCGCTGGACAGTTTCCAGATCATGGCGGCCTCGCTCAGCGACACGGCCTACCGCGACATCATGACCTACATCGAATTCGAATTGGCACAGCAGATTGCGCAGGCCAAACCGATTGCGTTGTCCGCATCCAGGCGCGTCAACCGGCAACTCAAATACTTCCCGATCAGCACCGAGGTTGACATCAAGCCGGACAAAAAGGGAATGCATGTGCTGTCGCTGGTTGCCGGAGACCGACCCGGCCTGCTGGCACGCATCGCGCTGATTCTGGACCGGCACCACATCCGCCTGCACCGCGCCAAGATCAACACGCTGGGCAGCCGCGCCGAGGACGTGTTCTGGATCAGCGGTGCAGCGCTCGCGCAGCCTGAGCAGGAGCAAGCGTTGCGCAGCGCCCTGGCGGATTGTTGCTGACCGGCTGCGCGAGAAAGTTTAGTGCAGGTGGGCACCCTCGCCATCATGCACATGCCCGTGCGCCAGTTCTTCCGCAGTGGCCGGGCGCACACCCGTCACCGTGCAATTGAAGGTCAGTGTCTTGCCTGCCAGTGGATGGTTGCCATCCACGGTCACCTCATCGTCGTCCACTTCCACTACGGTGTAGAGCAGATAATCGTCGTCTTCGGCGTTTTCCGGTCCGCCCTCGAAATGCATGCCGACCTCAATCTCTTCCGGGAACGCGTTACGCGGTTCGACCATCACCAGCGTGTGGTCATATTCGCCAAACGCGTCATCGGGTTCCAGGGTAATGCTGCATTGGGCGCCCACTGATTTGTCTTGCAGCGCCTCCTCAACCAGCGGAAAAATGCCATCGTAGCCACCGTGCAGATAACTGACGGGCTCCTCGACTTTCTCCAGCTGCTCGCCTTCGGCATCGAACAATTCGTAACGCAACGAAACAACCATATCCTTGGCGATTTTCATTTCAGCTCCTTTAACAGATTATAAATTTCTCGTGCATGACCGTGCGCACGAACGCCGTACATGACATGGCGCAGCTTGCCTTGTTTGTCGATAACGAATGTCGAACGTTGAACAGCCTGCTTCTTGTGCCCGTCCACTTCCTTCTCGATCATCACGCCGTAGCGTCTGCAGACGCGCGCATCGGGATCGGAAAGAAGCAACACCGACAAGCCATGCTTGTCGCGGAACGAGGCATGACTCAGGCAATCATCGCGACTGATACCGATCACAACGGTGTCGAGTTTTGCGAAATCATCCTCGAACTCGGTGAACTCGTTGGCTTCAAGCGTGCATCCCGGCGTGTCATCCTTAGGATAGAAATACAACACGACATTCGATTTGCCTTGTAGCGCAGCAAGCGCAAATTGCTTCATGTCGGCATCCGGCAATTCAAAATGCGGTGCTTCCATTTCAACTGTCAACTGCCTTGACTGCATTGGACCTCTCCCCCTGCCCGCTATTCTAAACATTTTTCTGACGGGTTATGAAAAATTTGTTTGCGCTCGCATTGGGCGCGCGACGACTATAATCTGATGCGGAAGACCCGCACCCATCCGACATGGCAAGGAGCAGATCATGGACAACGATACGCTGCAGCACACCAATCTGGAAGGCATCGCCGACTACAACGCCGCGCTCGACACCCTGTGCAAACTGGCACGGCACAATCTGTTCATGTTTGAAAAAAATTATGAGGGCATGGGGTTCAACAGCGAAGCACGCCACGATACCTTGCGCCGTTTCCTGCTTGCCAACCCCGCCAACCGCCTGCTGGTGCTGGCGCATGATACGCGCTATCTGTCGACACTGTGCCCGCGCATGATGCTGCTGTTGCAGCAATTCAGCGGCAGTATGTTCATACACCGGACCCATGCCACCCTGAATCATGTCACCGAACCTTTCATTATTGCCGACGAGGCGCATTATGTGCGCCGCTTTCATTTCGATGATCCGCGCGGCATCCTGGCCCAGCACGACCCGGAAAAAGCGCGCGCCCTGAAATCGCTATTCATGGAAATGTGGTCGGCTTCGCCCGAGGCGGTGCATGCGACAAAACTGGGGCTCTAGCAGCCTGTCTGACTTAAAGGAAATCGGCTGCGGGAAACAGCTGTCCACAGATTGCACGGGGTTTATCGAACAGAGATGCATAACCGTTCGCGTCATGCGCCGGCTATTACAGCCGTCTTGAAAATCCGCGTGAATCTGCGTAATCCGTGGGTCAAACCCGAGTTTTCAGGATGAAAAAACCATAAAAAAATAGTTGCAAAAACACTGGATTTTCTATAGGCGAGTGCTAGAATGCGCCGCCTCCCATTCCGGGCTCAATCGGAAACAGGCAACCGCTTGTATTTATTAACGAACTTTCTAGGAATTAAAATGAAACGCTCTGCCCTTTTTGCTGTTTTGCTGGCTCTTGCCTTGACTGCTTGCGGCGAAAAAGCCGCTGAAACCCCTGTCGTCGAGGCTCCTGTTGTTGAAGCCCCTGCTGTTGAAGCTATCGAGGTCCCTGCTGCAGATGAAGCTGCTGTTGAAGCCCCATCCGTTGAGGATGCCGCTGAGGAAGCACACGCCGCGCATTAAGCGACGCACGCTTCATGTAACCAAAAGGCCGACGCAAGTCGGCCTTTTTATTCGCGTTGCTGTTTCAGCCGGCCTCTTTCAGCAGGTAGATGATCAGCGATCTGAGTTTGGCCGGCCTGACCGGCTTGTGCATTAAATGGTGCCCGCTTGCGCTGACCCGCTCGACGATCGCAGGACTGGTATCCCCGCTAATCAGGACACAGGGGATTTCCCTGGCAAGATGCCGGCGCACCATTGCGACAGCATCGATGCCGCTTTCGGCATTTCCCAACTGGAAATCACTGACAATGAAATCCCAGGCCTGCCCGTCCCGCAAGAGCTGCTCCACCTTTGCCATGGACTCGGCGGTACTGACGATGCAGCCCCACGAAGTCAGGAGGCTGGCTGTGCTGGTCAGCACCAGGTGGTCATCATCGACGACCAGTAAGCGCTTGCCGGTCAGGAGCGACCCGGCTGGCTCCATGCCAGACCCGGACAGCGTCTGCATAGCGGAAGACAGCTGGTCTGGGCGCCCGGCGAGCGGGAGCTCAACGGCAAATACGGAGCCTTTGCCAGGCACGGAGCGCAACTCGAGACGGTGTCCGAGCAATTTTGCCAGTCGATTCACAATGGCCAATCCCAAACCCAGCCCTCTGCTCGCATCTGTCCGCGATGGGGATACCTGGAAAAATTCGCGGAATATGTTGCCCTGATCGGCTCTGGAAATGCCGACGCCATTATCGCGCACCTCGATACGCAGGAAATTCCCGCGACGCCGGCATGCAACCAGGACACTGCCATCCTCGCCGGTATAACGTATTGCGTTGCCCAGCAGATTGATCAGAATGCGCTCCAGCAGCTGCGGATCAGTGGTGACATATTTGGAGCATGTTCGAACGATCAGGCGAATATTTTTGAGCCCGGCCAGCATTTGATAGTCTGCAACGATGCGCTCCAGCATGACACCGAGCGCACAGGTCTGCAGCTGCGGGACAATCGTCCCGGCATCCAGCTTGGAAATATCGAGCAGGGCATTCAGCAGCGCGGAAAGCGCCTCGACGGACTGCTCCACCTTTCCGACCAGTTGTTGTTGTTCGGTACCGGATACCCGGTGCTGCAATTCAGCGATGTACAAACCGAGAGCGTGCAGCGGCTGACGCAGATCGTGGCTGGCCGTGGCCAGAAAATGGCTCTTGTTCTGGCTGGCACGCTCCGCTGTTTCCTTTTCCTCGCGCAACGCCGATGTTGCTTCATCGATGCGGAATTGCAGCTCCGCTCGCTGCTTCTG